>JBFKXW010000125.1:0-7567 GCA_041637915.1 Pseudomonadales bacterium
CCGGGCTCGCAACGAGGCCTTCTTTCGCGATTATCAGTCTGGCGCGCTGGATATGTCAGCCTTTCTCGAATTCGCGCTCCAACCGTTGCGCGACAACCCCATGGACACCCTGCTGCGCTGGCGGGAGCAGTTTCTGGCCGAATACATCGAACCGATGATGCTACCGGCGGCAGCTGATCTGCTGGCGCGCCACCGCGAGCAGGGGGATCGCCTGGTCATCATCACAGCCACCAACCGGTTTATTACCGAGCCCATTGCGGCCCGTCTGGGGGTCGCGGACCTGCTGGCGACCGAGCCGGAAATCGCCGACGGGCAATACACCGGCCGTGTTGCCGGCGTAACCTGCTTCCGGGAGGGCAAGGTGGAACGCCTGCAACAGTGGTGCCGCGACGCAGGCGAGGATCCGGCACAGGCCTGCTTCTACTCCGATTCCAGCAATGATCTGCCGCTGCTGGAAAGCGTCGCAACGCCCTGTGCGGTGGACCCGGATCCGGCCCTGAGAGAGGCTGCGCTGGCGCGGGGCTGGCCGATCATCTCGCTGCGTAGCCCGGCATGATGACCTTTTCCTCCTCGCGCGCACTCCTGCCGGCAATCTGGCTGCTCCTCGCATGCCTGCTGGCGGCCTGTGAGCAGGGCACGCCCCCCGAGCAAGCGGAGCCTGACCCCGGCGGGACACGTGGGCCGGCGACCAAGCCGGCTGACTCGACGCTGGACCAGCGTGTGCAGGCGATCCTCGCGGACCGTGCCACGCGTACCCGTCGCGAGGCCAGTCGGGCGGCGGACAGCCTGTGTGAAACCCTCAAAGTGTTCCTCGAAACAACCTCTGATACGAATCTCGCACTGACCCGCACGGCCTGGATCGTCGCCCACCGCAAGTACAAGGCTGCTGAGACCGTACAGGTGCTTCAGGGCGGCACGATGAACGCCACGCTCGACGCCTGGCCGGCCCTCGGCGGCTACGTCGACAGTGCCCCCGGATACCCACACAGTGGCATCGTCAACGACACCACGATCAAGATCGATGCCGAATCGCTGCGCGCGCAGCATCAACTGACCGACAGCAGCGAAGTCAGCATCGGCTTCCACGCGTTGGAGTACCTGCTGTGGGGTGATCCGGAAACGGGCCCGCGCTCGGCATCCGTCTTCCGCCGCCCGCAGGACACCAGCACCCTGGGGGGGCAGGCCACGCTGCGACGGCGTGAGTACCTGCGCACTGCCTGCAGTCTGCTGCAGACGCAACTCACGGTGGAAACCCAGGCCAACCGTCCAGTGATGAACCTGCCCGCGCGAAAGATCCTCGCAAGGGCGGGAAAGCTGTCCGGCGGTGTGCTCCTCGAACAGGCGCGCGCAGGGTCGCAGGAAGACGCCGGCGCGGGAGAATGCGAGTTCTCACAGGAGCCGTTGTGCGGGTTACTACCCGCGCTGCACGAACTCCTTTTACTCGCTGAGGACGAGGAAATACGGACTGCGCTACGGGACGCAGGGGGAGCCATCGCCACCACCCTGCAGGCGGCACAGGCGGAGTTGCGACAGCAACTGGAGGCCCTGGAAACGGCCGACGCCGGCCATCCCACCCCCGCAGCCTCACTGGCGAACGCACTGCGTACATTGGGGCAGCAGTTCGCTGAAGCGGCGGACGCGATTCAGCAGGACTCCTAGATCACCCGCCTCATTCGCCGGGCGGCTGATACACCAGATCCAGTTCGCGGGCAGCACGCACGTCATCCAGGCGCTTGGCAGGCAGGGTATACGGCGCGCCTTTCACCAGATCGGCGTTCTCGCGCGCCTCAGCGAGAATACTCGCCATCGCTGCGATGAAGCCATCGAGTTCTTCCTTGCTCTCCGTCTCCGTCGGCTCAATCAGAAAGCACTCAGGAACGAGCAGTGGAAAATAGGTGGTGGGTGCATGGTAGCCATAGTCGAGCAGCCGCTTGGCAAAATCCATCGCGGTGACGCCCAGTGTTTTCGCCTGCTTCTGCAGGGTCACAATAAACTCGTGGGTGGCGCGTCGCTTCGGATACGCCAGATCGAAGCCGGCCTCAGCCAGGCGTTTCGCCATGTAATTCGCGTTCAGGGTGGCAAACTCTCCCACCCGGTGCATGCCCTCGCGACCCAGCATCAGGGCGTAAAGATACGCACGCAGATTGATGCCCGCGTTGCCCATGAAGGCTGACAGGCGACCGATACTTTGCGGGCAGGCTGCATCATCCGCCCACCGGAACACAGGCTGCCCGTCCTGCTCGGTGCGCAGCACGTAAGGGACGGGCAGGTGGGGCCGCAAGCGCTCATTGGCAGCCACCGGACCGGAACCCGGGCCACCACCGCCGTGGGGGGTGGCAAAAGTCTTGTGCAGATTCATGTGCAGCACATCGAAACCCATGTCACCCGGCTTCACCTTGCCGAGGATCGCATTCAGGTTGGCGCCGTCGTAATACAACAGCCCGCCGACCCCATGCACGATGGACGCCACTTCCTCGATCCGACGTTCAAACACACCCACGGTGGAGGGGTTGGTCATCATCAGGCCCGCGGTCTGGGGTCCGACTGCCGCACGCAGCGCCTCGATATCCACGTCACCGTCTTTTGCGGTCGGGATTTCGCGCACCTTGTAACCGCACATCACCGCCGTGGCCGGATTGGTACCATGCGCCGAATCGGGCACGATGATTTCCCGGCGGCCCGTATCACCCTGCGCCTCGTGATAGGCACGGATCATCGCCACACCGGCAAACTCGCCCTGCGCACCCGCCATGGGCGATAAGGAAACAGCCGCCATCCCGGTCACATCGCGGAGCATTTCCTGCAGGTGATACATACAGGAAAGGAAACCCTGGCTGGCACTTTCCGGCGACAGCGGGTGCCGCCCCTGTGCCGCCTCGAGATTCGCAGCACGCAATGCACCCCGCGGGTTGTATTTCATCGTGCAGGAACCGAGCGGATAGAACTGCGTATCGATGGAAAAATTTTTCCGCGACAGATTCGTGTAATGCCGGACCACCTGCAGCTCGGACACTTCCGGGAGGCCCGGCGCTTCAGTGCGCAGGTATTCATCCGGCAGGCCGTCGAGCGCACCGTCGTCACTGCGTTGTGAATCGGCGCGACGGCCGGGCTGGCTTTGCTCGAATATCAGCATCAGACCGCCTCCTCCAGCACGCGACGCAAGGCGCCGGCAAAGTGTGCGATCTCCGCAGCGCTACGCTGCTCGGTCGCACAGGTCAGCAGACAGTTCTCCAGCCCCGGGAAGTAGTACCCCAACGCCACACCGGCCAGCACACCCTCCTGCGCCAGGCGATCGACGATGCTGTCGGCGCGTACCGGCAGACGCAGGACACATTCATGGAATCGCGGACCGGAAAAGTGCGCATGGACCCCCTCTACGTCCGTCAGCGCCGCAACCAGTTCCGCACTGCGCTGGTAGCTCGCCCGCGCCATTTCCTGCAAACCCTGCGGACCCAGCAGAGACAAGAACACCGTGGCGGCAGTGACGGCCAGACCCTGGTTAGTACAGATGTTGGAGGTGGCCTTGGAGCGCCGGATATGTTGTTCCCGCGCCTGCAGGGTCAGCGCAAAGCCCTCTCGTCCGTCGAGGTCCACGGTCCGCCCGATGATCCGGCCCGGCATCTGCCGGACGATTTTCTGCCGCGCACACATGAAGCCAAAGTACGGACCGCCGGAAGACAGCGGCAGACCCAGAGGCTGGCCGTCACCAACCACGATATCTGCGCCGGTCTCTCCCCAGGCACCAGGCGGTTTCAGCACCGCCAGCGTCATCGGATTTACCACGGCGATCACCAGCATGCCGCGAGCGTGTGCCCAGTCGGTCAGTTCATCAACCGCTTCCAGACCGCCAAAAAAATTGGGCGACTGCACCACCAACGCAGCATATTCGTTCTCTCCATGGGCCTGCAGGGCGGCCATTTCCACACGCCCGGTCGATTCACAGAACACCAGCGTTTCCAGCTCGATCTCCTGGCTGGAGACAATGGAAGCCGCCGTTGCCCGGTAGTTCGGGTGCACCGAGCCGGCCAGCAAAATCCGACGACTGCCGGACTTGCGCTGGGCACGGACCGCCATCAGCACGGCTTCCGCCAGCGCCGAGGCACCGTCGTACAGCGACGCGTTGGAGACATCCATGCCGGTCAGGCGGGACATCATGGTCTGGTATTCGTAGAGGAGCTGCAGCGTGCCCTGACTGGCTTCGGCCTGGTAGGGCGTGTACGCCGTCATGAACTCACCGCGGGTGGCAAGATCCCAGACCGCCGCCGGCACGTAATGATCGTAGGCGCCGGCGCCAGCGAAACAGGTCAGTGCCGGGTCCTGCTCCAGCCGCCGACGTACTTCCGCGACGGCATCCCGCTCACTGCGGCCTTCCGGCACCTGCTGCAAACGACCCGCACGCAGCGGCGCCGGGATTTCGTCAAACAGGTCCTCGATGGAATCTGCGCCGAGGGCGTCCAGCATGAGGCGGACGTCCTCAGCCGTGTGAGGAATAAAGGGCATTGGAAAAACTCAGTCTTCGGCTTCTTCGTCCGCGCAGCTGTCGGCGTAGTCCTGCGCACTCATCAGCTTTTCAGGCTCGGCGTCTTCCGCCAGCCGGATCTTGAAGAACCAGCCATCCCCATACGGGTCACTGTTGACCAGTTCCGGGTTGTCTTCCAGTGCCTCGTTGATCGCGATCACCTCGCAACCCACTGGCGCATAGACATCGGAGGCTGCTTTCACGGATTCAACCACAGCGGCTTCTTCGGACGCGGCGAACTCTGCGCCCACCTCGGGCAACTCGACGTGCACAATGTCGCCAAGCAGGTCCTGTGCATGGTCCGTGATGCCGACCACGGCGGTACCGTCGTGGGACACGCTGATCCACTCATGACTCTCGGTATATTTGAGATCCTCAGGCGTTGCGCTCATGTACTAATCCGTTCTCAACCTGCTGCGGGAATTGCAATCTGTGACTCGCCGAAGCGAACAAAGTTCGGCCTCACCAGCCGAGCGGGCAGCAGTTTACCGCGAATCTCCACGTGACAGGAATCACCTGCACCCGCCGGCACCCGTGCCAGTCCGATGGCACAGCCCAGCGTCGGCGACCAGCTCCCACTGGTCAGTTCACCATCCGGCAGACCGCCATCCAGCTGAATGCGCTGATGGGCCCGCAGAACCCCCTTCGCTGCCAGCACCACACCGACCAGCCGCGCGTGCGATCCGGCCGCCTTTTGTGCCTCTAGTGCCGGACGACCGATAAACGCGCGATCGGCCGGCTCCCAGGCGACGGACCAGCCCATGTTGGATTCCAGCGGTGTCACCGAGTCATCCATGTCCTGGCCATAGAGGTTCATGCCGGCCTCCAGCCGCAGGGTATCGCGCGCGCCCAGCCCGCACGGCCGGCAGCCTGCCTCCAGCAAGCGCTCCCAGAGGGAGGCCACTGCCGCGGCCGGCAGCAGGATTTCCATACCCGCTTCGCCGGTGTACCCGGTGCGTGCAGCAAACCAGTCACCGTCCTGCGCACCCTGGAAATTCTCCAGCCGGGTGGCTGCTTCAGCCAGCGGTGCGGGCAGCAGTTGCTGCAGCCCGGCCATCGCTTCCGGACCCTGCACGGCCAGCATCGCCAGATCGTCGCGCTCGCGCAGTTCGACCGAATAGCCTTCCGCCACGCGCCCCAGCCAGGCCAGGTCTTTTTCTCGCGTGGCGCAATTCACGATGACGCGATAGCGGCGCTCCGCCTCATCCATGCGGTACACGATGAGATCATCCAGCACCCCCCCCTGCTCATTGAGCAGACCGCTGTAGAGGGCCTTCCCCACCTTCCCGAGCCGCGCCACATCGTTGGCCAGCAGGTAACGCAGATACTCACGTGCGCCTGCCCCCTCCACATCGACCACGGTCATGTGGGAAACATCGAACATGCCCCAGCGACGACGCACCGCATGGTGTTCCTCCACCTGCGAGCCGTAATGGATCGGCATGTCCCAGCCGGAAAAATCCACAATCTTGGCGCCGGCTTGCAGATGTGCCGGATACAAGGCAGTACGATGACCCATGCGAGCGTCCCAGTTCAGCGTTTCAGAGAGGTGGCTAGTTTACACGTCGGCCGGTGCAGCAACGTGGGGTCTGGCCAGAGCGGGCAGGTCACCGTCCAGTCCGCAGGCCTGCCGGATCACCAGTTGCTTGGCCGGACGCAGACCGCCAAGCAGTTCCATCCCGGTACCGCGCAGCCAGCGCAGCGGCGGCGCCTCCGCTGCAAACAGTCGCTTGAAACCCTCCATTGCCCCCATCATCGCCAGGTTGTGCGCCTTGCGGCGGCGTTGATAGCGATGCAAAACCGCGGCATCACTGACCATAAGCCCACGCTCACGACCGTGCAGCAGTTCTTCGGCGAGTACCGCAGCATCCAGTATGCCCAGATTGACGCCCTGTCCGGCGAGTGGATGGATCACGTGCGCAGCATCGCCGATCAGCGCCAGCCCGGGCTGGACATAGTCCACGGCGTGGCACTGGCGTAGCGGGAAGCCCACCCGCCGATCGGCGAATGCAATGGCGCCGAGCCGATGTTCCAGCGCAGCGGCGAGCTCGCGACAGAACGTCGCATCGTCCAGGGAAAGAATTTCCTCGGCCCGCCCCGGCACGCAGGACCAGACGATGGAACTGTAATGCCCGGCATGGGTTTCGCTGGCCAGCGGCAGGAACGCCAGCGGCCCTTCCTGCATGAAGCGCTGACGCGACACCTGACCGTGCGCCCGCTCACTGCGGACCGTACAGGCAATGGCCTGGTGTTCATAACTCCAGGAGCGGACCCGGATGCCAGCCAGTTGCCGGACGACTGAATCGCCGCCGTCCGCGCCCACCAGCAGTTCACACTGCAGCCGCTCACCGGACTCCAGCACGAGTTCCCGGCGTCCCCCCACCCGTTGCTCGAGCGCTTGCAGCGCATCGGGCGCGAACCAGTCCACCGCCGGACTGTCCTGCAGCACGCGGGCGAGCGCCCCGATCACGAAACGGTTTTCCACAATGCTGCCAAGTGACTCCGCATGCACCTCGGCCGCATCAAACCGGATACTGCCCAGTCCTTCCCCGTCCCAGACTTCCATCTCCCGGTAGGAGCAGATGCGATTGGCCGGGATCTCCTCCCACGCCGCCAGATGCCGCAGAATCTGTTCGGAAGCGAGACTGAGCGAGCTGACCCGCGCGTCCAGTCGGACCTCACCACCGGACAGGAACTCCCACTTGCCTCCGGGCGGCGCCGGCCTGGAACGCTCCACGATGGCAATCCGCAGACCACTGTCGCGGAGCGCGCAGGCGAGCAGTTGGCCGACAATGCCGGCGCCCACAATCACCACGTCATAAGTGTTCTTGTTTGTCATGCCATTCCCATCGCATGCTGCGCCAGCAGCCGCCGTGCCGGCGCCAGCAGATCGAGGCTGACCAGTGCGCTGCTGCGCACAGCGCCCAACGCAGACAGACGGCTGGAAAACAAGCGCGTGAGTCCGTGGGTAAAGCCGATCACGCCGGCCTGATCCGTCATGCGACGGGCCTCATAGGCCTGCAGCGCGCCCAGATCCCCCACGCACAA
>JBFKXW010000126.1:0-7445 GCA_041637915.1 Pseudomonadales bacterium
CCGCCGATCCTCGGTGGAACGCTGGGCGGCTACGAGGCCACCGGGTCCGGCGTTTTCGATGTGTTCCAGGAAGCGGCCCGCGAGGCCGGTTTCGAGGTGGACGGTGTGCGCGTGGCGATCCAGGGCTTCGGCCAGGTCGGTTCGGTCGCCGCGGAACTCTTTCACAAGGCAGGTTGCCGGGTGGTCGCGGTCAGCGACAGCCGCGGTGGCGTATACGCGGAGGGCGGTATCGATGTGCCGGCCCTGCTGGCGCACAAGCGAGAGACGGGTGCGGTGGCGGGCCTGCCCGGCAGCAAATCCATCACTTCTGCGGAGCTCCTCGAGTGTGCCTGTGACGTGCTGGTGCCGGCGGCCGTGCAGGGCGTGATCACGGCAGAGAACGCTCCCCGCGTGCAGGCCCGTATGCTGGTCGAAGCTGCCAACGCGCCCACCTCCCTGGCCGCCGACGAGATGCTGGAAAAGAAGGGCGTGATCATCGTGCCGGACGTGCTCGCCAACGCGGGTAGCGTGCAACTTTGCCAGATGGAGCGCACCCAGGGCCTTTCCGATGATTACTGGGATCTGGACCAGATCGACCGGCTGCGCCGCAGGCGGCTGGTGGGCGCCTATCGCGCGGCGGTCAGCACCGCCGCGCGACATGATTCGAAGTCCGTGCGCCTGGGCGCATGGATCAACGGCCTGAGGCGCATGGAGGAAGCCATCCAGACCCGCGGCTGGTGCTGAGCAGTTGTCGCTTCAGCGCGGAACCGCCAGGTCGGGGCTGCCAGTGGGCGAGCAGCGCAGTTCCGGATTCTCGCGCCCAATCAGTTCCAGGACAATCTCGGCATCGCGCATGCGGTCTGCAATCATCTGCCGGTGGAATTCAGGAGGATTCCACGGTGCGTACAGGATCTCCTCGGAGGGCCCTGGCTCGATCTTGAAATAACATGGCGCGGCGACCCGGGCGATCTCGGCGGCCTCGTAAAAGCGCACGAAGCCACCCATGGAATTCACCAGGCAGAGGTAGATGTCCATCGGGATGTCGATGCTGGCGCGAATCGCCGCCAACATGGGCACCGTCAGGTCAGCGAGCGGATTGAAGGTGTTCGCGCCGAGCTGCTCGGCCACGCGGGCACCGGCCGGATTGGCCTGGCCGGCGAATACCGAGAGCTTGAAAATCACGTCGCTGGGAATCACCTCGCGCCTGCGTAACTCGGTGACCAGCCACAGCAGCCCCTCGTCGGCGACCAGAAAACCCCGAAAGCCAGCCTCCAGGCAGCGCTCGATGTCGCGCAGCCAGTGCCGCACGCTGTCCATGCCACGCAGACGCATCCCCGATACCAGTCCCTCCGCGGTCGCCTGTTGCCGGCCACCATCCCAGGCGCGGCGGGGGCCGGGGGTCATCACGACCTCGAATTTCTGCTCGCGGGCGAGCTGCGCGAAGTCGCGCAGTTCCGCCGGGGTCAGGTAGGTCGCGCCACCCACCGTGGCGATGATCCGGTGCACCGGAACCTGGCGCTGTTCTGCCTCGCGCACCAGGGCCTCCAGCGCCGCGACCCGCTCGACCCCCGAGATCTCGATCCGGAACTGCCCGCCGTCCGGAAATTGCTTTGGCGAGGTTGGCAGCTCTCTTGCATCACCACCCGGCAGGCCCAGTTCCGCGAGCGCACGCTCCAGGTTCTGCATGTTGTTCCCTCCTGTGGACAATGGCTAAGCTTTCAACAGCATGGCACAGGGCAACAGCGGGGCAGAGGGGATGCCGTTCAGCAGCGCGGAGCTCATCGAGGATCCGGTGGGGCGTTATCCCCAAGCAACGGTCGCCTGTTTCGACCCCACCCGCGGGAACTTGCCCCGACGCCACCTCGACGAGGCGCGCACCGTTGCGATGCTCGGGCACCTGGCCGCAGCTGGCGTGGAGGCAGTGCTGATCGCCTCTTCCACCGGTCAGGGCCACCTGCGCAATCACCGGGAACTCGTCGACTGGTTGCGCTGTGCGGCCCGGGCCCGGCTCGGCGCCACGCTCCCGATCGCGTTGCTGCGGCCGGAGGACGGCACGCAGGCGAATGCCCGTCTGATCGCGCAGCTGCCGGAGCTCGGCTACCCGGTGGTATTTTTTCGTCCCGGCAACGACCTGCCGCCGGCAGCGGGCGACGCGGCGGTCGTTGCCCAACTGGCACCGCTGGTAGCCAGCGCAGCGGACCAGGGACTGGCGATCGGGCTGTACACCGTACCCGATGTCAGCGGCCTGCCACTCACCCCAGCTGCCGCGGCGCAGCTGGTCGCCGGGCCTGGTGGGGGGCACATCGTTGCCATCAAGATTACCGAGGTGGACTACGCGCAAAGCACGGCGCAGTTCCTGGCCCACCCGGATTTGCAGCGCCTGAAAATCGTGCAGGGCTGGGACCCGCACCTCGCCCGCGCGCTCCGCGAGGGCGGCCCCCGTGCGGGGATTACCTCCGGCCTGATGGCGCTGGCGCTGTACCAGTATCAATACATCCTCGGCTGTGCGGACCGTGCCGACTGGGACGCGCTGACAGTGGCGCAGGCTGCGGTGAACACGCTGTTTCGCGCGATGCAGGACGACCCGCAGCATTTTTCTGAATTACAGCGGGCCAAGTACCTGATGGGTCTCGGTCATCCGCTGACCGGCACGGTCAGTGAGGGGCAGGTGGAGCGCATCCTGGAGACGCTGCGGGCACTGCCACGTGCGGCGGATCGCCAGCGGATCGCGCGCAGCCTGGACCTGATGGGGGACGGGCCCTGTCACGCGGCATTGCGCACCCTCTACGCAGCCTGAGGCTCGCTGGCCCGCGCCGCTGCTTCCAGTTTGCCGGCACAGGCGCGAGCCTGCCGTTCCTGGCTCTGCTTGCTTCAGGATCGCCATGATCTGGCTATCCGAACACTTCGATTTCTTCATGTAAAACCGCCCCGAATGGAACGAGGAAATTCTACTTCTGGCCTTCGTTCAAAGGGGGGTGTTACCGTGCTCAACCCGGTTGCGTCCATTTTCCTTCGCCCGATAAAGCGCCTTGTCTGCGTCATCAATCATTTCATCGAGCGAACCGAGCGTCGCATCTGTAACGCCAATACTCACAGTAATGCGCAGGTCCAAAGCGTCAAGGCGGATGGGCTCTGCTTCCAGCGCCGCCCGAAAGTGTTCCATGTCCAGCAACATGGTTTCCAGTGAGACGCCATCGGCAAGGACGCAGAACTCTTCCCCACCCATCCGGCAAATCGCCGTTGCCTGCGGCAGCTCACGACGCAGGACGCGTGCAACATGCTTCAGGGCACGATCACCGATGGCATGACCATGGGTATCATTGACCGACTTGAAGTGATCGATATCCATCATGGCGAGTGATAGTGGCGAGCCGCTCACGCCAGCCTTCTCCCAGATGGGCTGTCCAAACTGAAACAGGTACAAGCGATTGTTCAACTGGGTTAAAAAGTCTTTCAGTGAGGCATCCTGCAGACGCTGGAAATTATCCACCATCTCCAGTGCATTACTGACACGACAATAGAACTCCTCTTCGAAAAACGGGCGGTTGATGAAGTCATTGGCACCCGCCTTGAGCAGCTTCACCGCCGTTTCGGGGGAGTCGATCATGGAGATACCAATGATGGCCATTTCGGTTCGACTGAAGCGCATCCTCAGCCTGCTGACGAATTCATCGCCAGAAAGGCCCGGCATATTGAAATCGGTCACGATCAAGGTGGGCGGGTTCGATTCATCCAGTTGAGCCAATGCGTCCTGCGCATCACGTGCAGACATCACACCCAGATTGACTCTGGAAAGTAACTTACAAATCATCTCGCGTGTGCTGGCCGAGTCATCGACAACCATCGCCGTGCGATGGAAATTTTCAAAAAGCCGATGGACGCTTGCGAACAGATTCTCGATTTCCAGCGGATTCCGCTTCAGGACGATATCAAGCACACCACTCACGCGCAGCCGGCTGATCAAATCACCTGAGTACGTGGCAGTGAGCACAATGACGGGGATGCCCAGCTCTTTTAGCACCCACTCGACCGCTTCCCCATTGGGTGCGTCCGGCAAATTCAAATCCAGCAATGCCACGACGATATGTTCCTCAACCGAGGAACCGACAATTTCCTTGGCTTGCGCGAACGTTTCTGCAGCCAGCACCTCGATCCCATACTCCGCGCTGAGACCGTGGCAAATCCAGGTTCGGATTGAGCGACTGTCGTCCACGAGGAGCACTTTGCGTTTATCCGACATGAAACGTGAACCAAAAGTTGTCTGTTCGTACAGAATGCAGGCTAGTTGAAGCTTTTATGACATGACAAACCTACCGCCGCCGCCGCGGAACCAAGCGTTTCGCCGGCCCTCCACCTCCAAACTGCCGGCGCAAAACCGCAGCATCCGGGCAACCCACTGACGAAAGCAATACAGAAAGTGCACTCACAAGGATCAAGAGCTTCGCCAGACAAACCAATCATGGCCCCGCAAGAAAAGCAGCAGCCTCCTTTCCGCCGGCAAAATCCATCAGGTGCAGACGCGATCCCAGGGAACGCACTGCATGAACTGCCGTCAATTCGTGTGCCGCGCGCGGCGAAAGACAGATCAGCCGCGCCGTCTAGAAAACCGAAGACCCGGTTCGCGTGGTCAGCGATTCCAGGACTTTCATGCCCAGAAAAGAATTGCCCTTTTGATTCAGCGGCGGACTCCACACCGCAACGCTGTACTTGCGCGGCTCCACGGCCACGATGCCGCCACCCACACCGCTCTTTCCTGGCAGGCCCACGCGGAAGGCAAACTCACCGGCTTCGTCATAGAAACCACAAAGCATCATGATGGCGTTGATCCGTCTCGTCATACTGCCACTGATCACCTGCTTGCCGTCCTGCGGATTGACCCCCTCCTCGGCGAGGAAGCGAAATACGGCTGCCAGTTCCTCACAGGTTAATTCGATGGAACAGAGGTTGAAGTAGAGTTCCAGCACCTCGTCAATTTCATTGTGAATATTGCCGTAAGCCTTCATCAGGTTGATGTTGGCGGCATTGCGAAAACCATGGGCTGCTTCAGAACGGGCCACACGATCGCAATAGTCCACTGCGGTGCTGCCGCAAAGCGTTCGCACAAACTCGATGATCTCGTGCTTTGGTTCCCGCAGGCAGCTGACCAGGACGTCGCATACAACCAGCGCACCAGCGTTGATCAACGGATTCCGGGGCACACCATTCTCGATCTCAAGTTGCACAAGCGAATTGAATGCCGTGCCGGAAGGCTCCACGCCGACCCGTTGCCAGAGGCGATCCTTTTCCAGCCGGAATGCCATGACCAGGCTCAGTACCTTGGCGATACTCTGAATCGAAAAACGCTCTTTGCTATCACCTACCGAATGGACGTTCCCAAGGCAGTCGATCAGACAAATGCCGAACTTGCCCGCTGGCACATGGCCGAGTTCCGGAATATAGGCCGCCACCTCACCCGGATTCCCGAGCTGCGTCACTTCAGCCGCGATTTCCTCGATGATCTGTTGGTAATGCACGGCTTCATTCATCCTCCTTTTTTCCCCGCAGGCGACCGGCAAGATCTGCGAATGGCCGGTACATGCCGGATACACGTTTGCGCGCCGCCGGTGCATTCGCACCGGGCCGCGCCTCCGCCTGCCTGGCATGCTCGTTGTCATGACAATATACGCACAGCAATTCCCAGTTACTGCCATCCGCCGGGTTGTTGTCGTGGTCGTGGTCCCGGTGATGGACGGTCAGTTCCTGCAGATTGGCGCGGGTGAACTCACGCCCGCAGCGGCCGCAAATCCAGGGCAGCATCCGGAGCGCCTGCTCCCGGTAGCCACGGTCCCTGACTTGCCGGTCCCGCAGGGCGCGGGCCACGGCCGGGCGCAGATTCGGCGCGCGCCTCTTGTCGATTCCTGTCATGCCCAACCCGCCTCCCGCGAAGCGAGGATCAATCATCAGTAGATCATCAACTTGCGCCTATCTGACCGCAATCCTGTGGCAAACCTGTAAAAGGCGTATAGTAAAGATTCCACGACAACGTTCTTCTACTAATCCGCCCACTCGAGATCCTCTTGTGCCCCGGCTTGGTCGTCAGCCTGTCGCGCACGATCGACTCACTCCACCAAAGGCGGATCTCATGAAAGAATCATCATCCCCGGACATGGCCGCACTCCGCGACATGCTCGCCGGGCAGGCCCTGACCGGCCTCATCACGGCACCGGCCCGGCCCGGTGTCCCAAAGTATTCCGAATCGGAGATGGCCGCAGCCGCCTACCGGATGGCGGACGAGATGCTGAAAGCGCGCGGCGACTGAACCAGCGCACAGATTCCAGCTCCATATAGACACGGAAACCAACATCATGCTTCGACCCGAACCCGCTGTCGGCGCTTGCACGCGCCTGATCAATATTCTGTTCCTGCTGGCGCTGTCCACCTCCTCTGCGGCAGCCAATGATCCGCCGGACAACTCCACCCCAAACCGTTTTGGGAGCGGCTGGTCCTGTGACCAGGGCTACCGCGAGCACGACACCAGATGCCGGGCGATTCAGCTCCCCGAGCATGCCTACCTGACCACTTCGTCTTACGGGAGTGGCTGGGCCTGTAAACACGGCTATCGGAAAGAAAACGAGCGTTGTGTCGCGATCGCCGTCCCAAAACATGGCTTCCTCAGCACATCGGGCGCTGATGGCTGGAGCTGCGAGCGCGGCTTCCGGCAGCGCGGGCCATCCTGCGTTCCAATCCAGTTGCCCCGCAATGCCTACCTGAATAATCAGGGGGATGGGTGGATGTGTGAACGAACCTTCCGGGAGGTACAGAGCCGTTGCGAGCCTATCCAGGTGCCCAAGAATGGCTATCTGAACAATGCTTCCTACGGAGATGGTTGGACCTGTGAACGCGGCTACCGCAAGAGAGACAACCGCTGCGTGGCCATACCGGTGCCGCCGAACGCCTACCTGAGTGACGGCACGAGCGGTCGAGGCTGGGAATGTGAGCGTGGCTACAGAGCCAGCGCAGGCGCATGCATTGCGGTGGTTGTGCCGGCAAACGCCTATCTGGCTGACACCTCCTATGGGGAGGGATGGTCCTGCAATCGCGGCTATCGGAAAGTTTCCGACAGCTGTGTCGCAGTCGCGGTACCGAGCGACGGACGACTGGATTCCTCCGGTAGCGACTGGGAATGCAATCCGCCCTATCGCAAAGAACAGGACGGCTGCCGGCTGCGATAAGTCACGGAATACGGCATTTCCGTGGCTTTGTAACCACTGGCCTGCTGAGAAAGCGCTTGTGGTAAAGCGTTTTACCGCGTATCTTTGTTTGGCGATCTCATCTTTGGCCTACCTTCCTGCAATCTGCCCATCCGGGCTTTCGCCGTAAGCTACCCAAATATATCTGCGATTGTTCGGCAACCACACCCGATTACCGTGTGGAATTTGATAATGGAGGCCAATCATGGCAACCGGAACAGTTAAGTGGTTTAACGA
>JBFKXW010000127.1:0-7444 GCA_041637915.1 Pseudomonadales bacterium
CGGCGTTGCGGGCGGTGGAGGAGATGGTGTCATCCATGTCCAGTTCTTCCTCCGCACCTTCCCGCGCAAACTTGCGCAACCGGCGCAGGGCCACTTTGATATTCCGTGTCCCCAACTCCACGCTGTCATCCAGATTCTGGAACTGGCGCTGATCCCAGACCTTCACGGCGCTCTTGTTGCGGCCGCCATCCTGGCCGACCCGGAATCCTTCCGGGTTGTATCCATAGGCCCCGAACGGCGAGGTCCCCCCGGTACCCACCCACTTGTTACCACCCTCGTGACGCTTTTTCTGCTCTTCGAGGCGTTTCTTGAACTCCTCCATGAGCTTCTCCAGCCCGCCGAGCGACTGGATCTTGGCTTTCTCTTCGTCGGTCAACGCCTCCTCAAACCGCTTGCGCAGCCAGTCATCGGGAATCGCCAGCTTGAGCAGATCATCCAGATCATCCAGCCCCTTGAAATAGGCACCGAAGGCGAGATCAAACTTGTCGTAGTGTTTTTCATCCTTGATTAGGCAGGCGCGGGAGAGATAGTAAAAATCCTCCTCGTTCGCGAAGGCGAGATGTTGTTCCAGCCCACCGAGCAGGTCGAGAAACTCACGGATGGTGACCGGCAGGCCAACCTCCTTCAATTGCTGGAAAAAGCCGAGCAGCATGCGTGTACCTCCCCTTCCATCTGATTGCGGCTGGCACCGCTGTACGGTAGTCCGGTCGCGGCTTACGCCGCTCCAACGGGATTGGGTATGGGTCTGATCGCGGCTGGCGCCGCGCCTACCGGGGTTGGCGCGGGCCTGCAGGAGCGGCGCCAGCCGCGTTCCATCCTCGTTATCCCCGGTTTTCGCGCCGCGTCATGAAGGCCAGCTTCTCGAGCAGATGCACATCCTGTTCGTTCTTGAGCAGCGCGCCATACAGCGGCGGAATCGCCTTGCTGGTGTCGTGATCCCGCAGGACATCCTCGGGAATATCGTCGGCCATCAACAGCTTCAACCAGTCGATCAGTTCCGACGTGGACGGCTTTTTCTTCAGCCCCGGCACCTTGCGGACGTCGAAAAACATGTCCATGGCGTCCTTGACCAGGTGCTGCTTGATGCCCGGGTAATGCACCTCCACGATCTGCTGCATGGTCTCGCGATCCGGAAAATTGATGTAGTGGAAGAAACAGCGCCGCAGGAAGGCATCCGGAAGCTCCTTCTCGTTGTTGCTGGTGATGATCACGATCGGGCGCTTCTTCGCCTGGATCGTCTCCTGCGTTTCGTACACATAGAACTCCATGCGATCGAGTTCCTGCAGCAGGTCATTCGGGAATTCGATATCGGCCTTGTCGATCTCGTCGATCAGCAGCACCACCTGCTCATCTGCCTCGAAAGCCTCCCACAACTTGCCCTTGATGATGTAGTTGCGGACGTCATGCACTTTTTCTTCACCCAGTTGGGAGTCCCGCAACCGGGACACCGCATCGTACTCATACAGCCCCTGATGCGCGCGGGTGGTCGACTTGATGTGCCACTGGATCAGCGGATAGCCAAGCGACTGCGCCACCTCTTCAGCCAGCAACGTCTTGCCGGTGCCGGGCTCGCCCTTCACCAATA
Organism: Pseudomonadales bacterium; assembly: GCA_041637915.1. Classification (GTDB taxonomy): domain Bacteria; phylum Pseudomonadota; class Gammaproteobacteria; order Pseudomonadales; family JBFGWM01; genus JBFJWR01. Next base: position 1,586 of record JBFKXW010000127.1, read on the forward strand.
ACGGGCGCTGCAGGGCCACAGCGGCATTCACGGCCATCTGCAGGTCGTGTGTGGCGATATAGCGCTCGGTACCGGTAAATTTCATGCTGCGGGCCTCATTCGAACAAGTGTTAGGTTGATACTTTACATGGCCTGCACGGCCGACGCATCCACACTCGCCCGGGCCCCGTCCCCACCCACTGCGCAACGCGACCCGCGCCGCCCACCGCACGGCACCGGAACGTGCGGATGCGGTCACTGGCATCCCCCATTCGATCGGACTACGATTTCCCGCGTCCCCTGCCCCCCGGAGTATCGCGATGACCCAGTTCGACCAACAGGCTGCCTCCATTGGCGGCACGCCCCTCGTGAAGTTGCACCGCGTCAGCGAAGGCGCCGACATCTGGGCCAAGATCGAATCGCGCAACCCGGCCTTTTCGGTGAAATGCCGGATTGCCTATTCCATGGTGCGGGCGGCGGAGGAGGAAGGCATTCTGCCCGGCAAGGTCATCCTGGAGCCCACCAGCGGCAATACCGGCATCGGCCTGGCCTTCGTCGCAGCGTCCAAGGGATACCAGTGCCTGTTCACGATGCCGCAGACCATGACGCTGGAACGCCGCAAGCTGCTCAAGGCATTGGGCGCGCAACTGGTCCTGACCGAGGGTGCGAAAGGCATGCCCGGCGCGATCGCAAAAGCCGAGGAGATTCTGGCCGAGGCGCCCGACACGTACTGGATGGCGAGGCAGTTCGACAACCCGGCCAACCCGGCCATTCACGAGGAAACCACCGGACCGGAGATCTGGCAGGACACCGACGGCGAGGTGCAGGTGCTGGTGTCCGGCGTGGGGACCGGCGGCACCATTACCGGCACGTCGCGCTACCTGAAAAACACCGCCTCCCACCCGATTACCGCGATCGCCGTGGAACCCAGTGCATCACCGGTGATTACGCAAACCCGGAATGGCGAACCCCTGACCCCCGGCCCCCACAAGATTCAGGGCATTGGTGCAGGCTTTGTACCCGGCAACCTCGACCTCGACATCGTCGATCAGGTGGAACAGGTCACCAACGAAGAAGCCATCGCAATGGCGCGGCGCCTGATGGCGGAAGAGGGCATTCTGGCCGGCATCTCCTGTGGCGCTGCGGCGGCCGCAGCGGTGCGGATCAGCCAGCAGGAAGCCCATCGCGGCAAGAAAATCGTCGTCGTGCTGCCCGACTCCGGCGAGCGTTACCTGAGTGGCGCCCTGTTCGAAGGCGTTTTTACAGAGCAGGAAATGGTGCAGTAGGGGCACAAATACGGAAAATTGAAAATTTCCTGACTTTTGGCGGGTGTTCCCGCGCTGTCGGCAAGCTACCATGGTGGCATTAGCTAACGATTCCGTGCGGATGTTTCATGCCCACAAACCGTATTGCCTACTGGATCAGCATCGCCCTGCTGTCTGCACTCATGCCACCGGCCTGGGCAACCGAGAACACGGCCGGCAAGGTTCTGGTGACCCGCAATCAGGTCGACGCGGAACGCGGCGGCACGGTGCGAAAACTGGCGCGGCGGGAACACATCTTCAGCGGCGACCTGGTGCGCACCGGATCACAGAGTCGGGTCGGCCTGCGCTTCGAGGATGGCTCCATTGTCTCTCTCGACGAAGGTTCCAAACTGCAGATTCGTGAGTTCTCTCACAAGCAGCCGGGCAAGCCTGATTCCTTTGTGATCGAACTGGTCAGCGGCGGTTTCCGCAGCCTGACCGGCGCCATCTCCAAGGTCAACGAAAATGCCTATCAGGTGAAAACCCCGCTCGCCAGCCTGAGCATCCGCGGCACCTACTTTTACTCGAATCTGAACAGCGAGGGAGCGCAACTGTCAGTATTTGTCTGGCAGGGGGCTGTCGCCGTGACCAACCCGAAGGGTTCCGTGCTGATCGGTCCCGACTATGCATTCCGTGGCGCGATCGTGAATAAGGGGGAAGCGCCGCAGGGCACCGACGAGCTCGACAGTCTCGGCGGCCTGGGCACGGAAATGGCGGAACATGATGCGGAGAATCCGCAGGAGAACACCCAGCAGGCAAACGTGGATGATTCCGGCGGCGGCAACGGCTCGGGCAACAACAATGGCGGCCTGGTGATGCCCATACTGCGGGGCGCTGAAACACTGCTCGACCAGACGCCGCTGGGCGTGATCCCCATCCCCGGAGCTCCCGAGAACCCGGCACCGGGTGACCCCTGAGCACAGCCTCACTGGCCGCTCTTACTTGGTGGTGAACCGGTAACTGCCGTCCCAGCCCTCCTCCACGCCCTCTGTTTGCAGGGTTTCAATCCGCGCCAGAAACACTCTGGCCAAATTCTCCTCATCCGGATCCGGCGCCTGCTCCTGCAAGCGTCGGAACTGCCTGCTGGCATCATCCCACCGGCAGGCAAAGTAGGCGTCCAACGCCTCGCGGTACCCCTGCAGGGCATCTTCCTTCTCCGCCGTCAGTGCGCCCTGCTCTGCGACCGGCTGCCAGATACGGGTGGCCTCCTCCTTGCCTTTGACCCGAATCCGGTCCAGCAGCCGCCATTCGAAATCGGGCGCTGCATCCCGCGTTCCATCTCCGGCGATCAGGTCAATGTTGTAGATCCGTGTCATGCCTTCCAACCGGGCGGCCAGGTTCACGGCATCTCCCAGCACCGTGTAGGCGCGCCGGTAGCGCGAACCCATGTCACCAACGTTCATCGGCCCGGTATTCAGGCCAATCCCGACAGAGACGGGCGGGAACCCGCGCTCGAGCAGCACGGGCCCCATCTCCTGTGTCCGCTCCAGCAGCCGCAAGCTGGCGCGTACTGCATCCGCACCATGCAACGGGTTCTCCAGCGGTGCCCCCCAGAAAGCCACCACCATGTCGCCGACGTACTTGTCGATGGTGCCGTTGTGTTCAAAGATCACCTCGGTGACCGGCGTCAGGTAGGTATTCAGAAACTCCTTGATTTCGGCAGCAGTGCGACGCTCCGAGATGGCCGTAAAGCCACGCACATCCGAAAACAGCACGGTCATTTCCCGGGTTTCGCCTGCCAGCGCTTCCTGGCTGCCTGTCGCCAACATGGTTTCGATGTGCGCCGGCGGAACGTACTGATCGAACATGCCCTTGATCTGTCGACGTTGCATACTTTCCTGCAGGAAGCCACTGACCAGATTCACCACCATGATCAGCACCACCACAAGAAATATGCCGGCCAGCGGCAGATCCATTCCGTATTCCCGCCACAGCGAAAAATTCACCAATACCAGGGCGGTAGCCATACCGCTGCCGAGTGCAGTCAGCGAGGCGGGGCCCACCAGCGGGAACAGCAACGCGCAGAGAACCGTCAGCAGCACCATACCGGCAAGATTCGCGCCCTGCTGCCATTCCGGACGGAACGGAAAACCACCGTTCAGAATCCCGTCCAGAATCGAGGCATGCACTTCCACACCGGGGTAGACCTTATCCAGCGGTGTCGCGCGCAGGTCGAACAGGCCGCTGGCAGAAGTCCCCACCACGGCGATGCTGTTGAACAGCAGCTCCCCATCGGCCTGCCCCTTCAGAACATCCGTTGCCGAAACATACGGAAAGGTTTTGCTGGGCCCACGGTACGGCACCACCACCTGACCGCGCGCATCCGTGCGGATGACGTCCTGGGTCAGCTGCACACCAGTGACAAATGTCAGTCCCGCGCCCTCCGCGGTATGCACCTGAACCTCTGGCTGCAACAGATAGGCACGGGCCAGCTCCAGCGGGAAGGACGTGTACAGCCCGCTTTCGTGGCGCAGCAACAGGGGCGTGCGGCGCACCACGCCATCCGCGTCCGGGTCGGCCGACACAAAGCCGGTCCCGGCGGCCTTGCGCTGCAACCGGGGCAGCGTCGTGGTGAAGCCGATGGTCCTGCGGACTGCGAGCCGATCCTGCGTCGTTTCCTCCCATATCAGGACCGGCTCCGGCAGCTCTCCGACGCGGATGGACTGCTCGGTATGCAGGTAATAGCCCATCACCACATCCACCTGGCCCAGCGTGCTGGCAAACAATTCGTCTGCGTCAAAGCCTTTCTCGAGTGCGCGGATGGGGCGGTGCAACTCCGGTCGGACTCCTGCCCGCTCCAGTGCAGAGAGCATTTCGGTGGCAACATTGCGCTCCGGCTCGGAAAACACGATATCGAAGCCGATCACGACCGCACCGGCATCTGCCAGTTGCCTGACCAGCTGCGCCATTTTTACCCGGCTCCAGGGCCAGCGGCCCTCTGCCGCAAGACTCGCCTCATCAATGTCGACGATGACGATCTTGTGATCGCCCGGCTCGTAGGGTGTCAGGTTCAATGCGTAGCGAAGGTCATAGATCAGGTAGTCCAGTCGCGACAGCGCGTCGTCACCGCCCGCCCGCGAGAACACCTGTAACAGGATCAGCAGGGTGCCCACGGCAAGCCCGGCGAAAACGGCAGGCAAGTGACTCCGGCGTAACCGTCGCAACCGCACCGACAACGTACGGAACACACCGCGGGCGCTTGTCTCCCTTTCGCTCATTGCGAACGCCCGGTCTCAACCTCGCTCAGCGCCCCCAGACGCACGGCACCACGACGAAATACACGCAACTCCCCTGGCTGCATGCATTGCCACGTTTCATTGCGGGTGAGCGGCGCCGTCGCCACCACGGTGACAATGTCCCGGGGCGTGGTTTCCTGCGAGAAGTTCACGCACAGCTCATCATCGCTCAACTGGGCTTCCCCGAACGGCGCCCGCCGGGTCAGCCAGACCATCTTGGTACTGCAATAGCCGTACAGATCCCGCGAATCACTGAGCAGCATGTTGAATACACCATAACCACGCAGCGTCTCGCAGGCTTCATGGATGCAATGAGCCAGGTCCGCCCGGCGCCGGGGCGGATCCGGAAATCGTTCCTCAATGCGTGCCAGCATCCAGCAGAAAGCATGCTCGCTGTCCGTGGTGCCGACCGGGCGGTAGTGTCCCAGCGGCAGGCGTTTCTTCATACCGCGCAACTGGCCGTTGTGCGCGAATGACCAGTAGCGCCCCCACAGTTCGCGGTTGAAGGGATGGGTGTTCTCCAGACAGACACGACCAGAATTGGCCTGCCGGATGTGCGCGACCACGATGTCGCTCTTGATCGGGAATCGCCGCACCAGCTGGGCGACCTCCGAACGTGCACTGGGATCCGGATCCCTGAACCCGCGCATGCCCTTGCCCTGATAGAAGACAATGCCCCAGCCATCACGATGCGGCCCGGTCGCGCCACCGCGCCGCATGAGGCCGGCAAAACTGAAGCAGATGTCGGTGGGAACGTTGGCACTCATGCCAAGCAGTTCACACACGGCCCTTTTCCATTGCTGCCCGCAGCGGCCCCGCCATGGCGTCCAGTTCCTCGCGGCTGGCCATGCGTCCCACCGCGAGTTTCACCCAGCGCGCTGAGAACGTGCGCAATACCCGCAAACCATCTCCCCACTGACGCGGGAGCACGTGCAGATGCACATGGGCGACACTCTGGTTGGCTGCTTTCCCGTCATTGACGAAGAAATGCGCCCCGTCACAGCGAATGCCCGCATCAGGCATGCGCTGACGCACCTCGTTGGCAACCTCGAACAGGTGGGCCCGCAGCCCGGCATCCAGTTCATGGAGATGCTGCGCGTGCCGGTGCGGAATGATCAGCACATGCCCCGGTGCCCAGGGAAAGACGTCCATGAAGGCCATACATTGCTCGTCGCGCCAAACCAGCGAGGCAGGCGCCTGGCCCGCGCTGATGGCGCAGAAGACGCAGTCATTCATGCGCCACCCGGCGCCGTCGGCGCACCAGCGCACGCAGCAGCTGTACCGGCACCAGCAACAGGAGGCCGGCGGCGGCGGCAAACAGGATCGGGCGTATGCCACGC
>JBFKXW010000128.1:0-7425 GCA_041637915.1 Pseudomonadales bacterium
AGTTGTACATGACGTCGCGATCACTCATCTCCAGGCATGCCTTGCCGACCACGAGCGCTGCCCGATACCAGCGGTAGTGTGTCATCACCGATGCTTTTGGCAGACCGGTCGTGCCGGAAGTGAAGATGTGGAAGCAGGCGTCTTTCAGGCGGACGTTCTGCGTGGAGGACGGGTTGGCATCCGAAAGACCCATGCTGGCCATTTCCAGGTCGACGTAGCCCGTTGGTGCCGGCTCGTCGCTGCCATCTGCGAGGTACAGGAGCCGGCCCGCGTACTGGCCGATGTCCTCGGGGATGGTGGCCATCGCCTCGAGTTGCTCCTCGCCCGCAATTACCAGCTTCGGGCTGACCAGGCTGAAGCTGTGTCGCAGGGCAGCATCCCGCTGGGTGGTATTGATCATGGCGGCGATGGCGCCCAGCTTGTTGGTAGCACAGACGGCGACCACGACTTCCGGGCGGTTTTCCAGGTTGATGGCAATGGTGTCGCCGTGGCCAACCCCCTGCGCCGCGAAATAGTGGGCGTAGCGGTTGGACCATTCATTAAACTGCTTCCAGGTCCAGGTGCGGTCCTGATACTTCAGGGCGGGTACGTCCGGACGCTCGGCAGCGTGTTGCTCCAGCAGCCGGCCAATCGAGATGGGCGCCTCCCGATCCAGCTTGTTGGCCGCCAGCATGGCTTCGCGGATGTCCTTCTGCTTCAGCTTGCCGAACAGGCGCCTGGTCACTTCCCAGATGGTGATGTTTTCGTTTCCGGCAGCCATGGTTGAGCACCTCAGGTTGGGTTGCGGGACAGCCTGCCCAGCGGGCAGAGACGGCGTAAAGGACTCGCACAGGATAGTAAAAACCGCCTCGGTTTCCGGATTCGCACCGGTTCATCCGGCTCCGGAAAGGCCGTATAGTCGAGAACCCACTGATTTATGAACGAGGTGTCAGCGATGGCCGAGCAAGTCCACCACCGGGCCTGTCATTTGTGCGAGGCCATGTGTGGCATCGAGATTCGTCACGAAGAGGGACGCGTATTGTCCATCCGGGGGGATGAACAGGACCCGCTCAGCCACGGGCACATCTGCCCCAAAGCCGTGGCGATTCAGGATCTGCAGGAGGATCCGGACCGTTTACGCAGCCCCATGAAGCGCACCGCCAGCGGCTGGCAGGAGATCTCCTGGCAGCAGGCACTGGACGAGGCGGCTGCCGGCATTCGGGCGGTGCAGCAGAAGCATGGCCGGGATGCCGTGGGTTTCTACCTCGGCAATCCCACCGCACACAATCACGGCGCCACCCTGTTCATGCCGGTGCTGATGTCCGCCCTGCGGACCCGCAACAGTTTCAGCGCCACTTCGGTGGATCAGCTGCCGCACCAGCTTGCCGCGCTGAAAATGTTTGGCAATCAGGCCCTGTTTCCGATTCCGGATCTGGAACGCACGCAGCACTGGCTGGTACTCGGCGGTAATCCGATGGCCTCCAACGGCAGCATCATGACGGCGCCGGATATTCGCAGCCGCATCAAGGCCATCAAGGCGCGTGGCGGCAAGGTCGTGGTGGTGGACCCGCGACGCACGGAAACCGCCAAAGTCGCCAGCGAGCACCATTTCATCCGCCCCGGTGGTGACGCGTACCTGTTGCTGGCGTTGCTGCACGTGTTCTACCGGGAGGGTCGAGCGACCGGCGGGCGTATGCAGCCGCATATCGACGGCCTCGATGAGTTGCGCGCGCTGGTGGCTGCCTGGACGCCGCAACGCGCGGCTCCTTTCACGGGACTCACAGCCGCTGCAATCGAACAGATTGCGGCAGACCTTCTGAAGGCGCCCAGCGCGGCGGTCTATGGTCGGGTGGGCCTGACCACCTCACCGAACAGCACGGTGGCTGGCTGGCTTTTGTACGCGCTGAACGTTGTGGCCGGTCATTTCGATGAACCGGGTGGGGTCATGTTCCCGCAGCCTGCCGCGGATGGTGCGGCGTTGCTGCAGGCGACCGGATTCGCCGGTTCCTTCGATCGCTATCGCAGTCGTGTGCGGGGGCTGCCGGAGTTTTTTGGCGAGCTGCCCGCCGTGGTCATGGCGGAGGAGATGCTGACGCCGGGAGAGGGCCAGATTCGCGCCATGGTGACGCATGCCGGCAACCCCGTGCTGTCCTGCCCGGACGGCGGCAACCTGGACGCTGCTTTTGCCGGTCTCGACTTCATGGTTTCCATCGACCTGTACATTAACGAAACCACGCGCCATGCCAATCTGATCCTCCCGCCGGTGGGTCCGCTGGAGCGCGGACAATTCGACCCGATCTTCCACGGCGTGGCGATTCGTAACACCGTGCGGTATGCGCCCGCGATGATCCAGCCCAAACCGGGCGCGCTGCGGGACTGGGAGATTCTGACGGAGCTGGGCACACGGCTCATGGCCACCAATCCGGTGACCGGACTGGCCGCGAAAGCATTGCGACGTGCCCTGCTGCGTCTCGGTGACGAAGGCCTCATCGACCTGATGTTTCGTACCGGGCCATACGGTGCCCCCGGCCAGGCAGTGCGCCGGGTGGACCGGCTGGTCGCGACCATTCCCGGCGCCGGGCGCGCGTGGCGGCGCGTGCGCAGGGCATTGCTGGAGAATGCCGGGGTGGCAAGCACGATCGCATCGCCATACTTCTCGGGCGAAGCGGCCGGTGCCAGGGGGCTGACCCTGAAGGAAGTTGTGGCCAGCCCGCACGGCATCGACCTCGGTCCGCTGCGGCCCTGCATGCCGGGCCGTCTGGGTACCTCTGACAAGCGCATCCGGCTGGTCCCTGAGCTGTTTCGGAAGGCACTGGATGAGCTGCCGGAGGAGAGCGCCGGAGATCAGTTGCTGATGATCGGCCGGCGGCACATTCGCAGCAACAACTCCTGGATGCACAACAGCCACAGGCTGGTGAAAGGCAAGCCGCGTTGCACCGTCCTGCTGAATCCACGTGATGCGCAGGCAGTGGATGTCCGTGATGGGGACCTGCTGGCGGTTTCGGGCCCTGCGGGGAGCATCGAGCTGCCGGCTGAGATCAGCGATGAAATGATGCCCGGCGTGATCAGCGTGCCGCATGGCTGGGGGCACCATCGTGAGGGTGTGCACCTGCGCGTTGCGGGTCGGCACGCGGGTGTCAGCATCAATGACATCATCGGTACCGAGTACTGCGAGCCGCATACCGGGATGGCGATTGTGAATGGTGTCCCGGTTGCGCTGGCGAAAGTAAGGGTGGATGCGCCCGAGCAGATGGAGCTGGTGTCCGCCTGACGCAACGCGCGGATTGCAGCCGGTCCCCCTCGCCTGGCGGTGCGGTATGGGCTGGTGCCGGCGCGACCGGTCGAAAAGAACGATCGACGGCCCGACGACGGCACCGTGTTGTGGGAGTTGGCCCCGGAAGCGAACCGATCTCGTTTTTTCTGACCCCCCGCCGGGCGTCTGACCCTCATGCGATTGGTTATATTATGACCGGCCTGATGTCCGCCGTATGGCAGCAGGCACGGGGCCTCGAGCCACGCCGGACGCCCTCCGTCAACAGCGGTCAAATTCTCATCTTTTTCTGATTTTTGGGACTGCTGCCCCTTGCGCTGGTCTGGCGGTCATCTAAGCTTACCCTTCGTTCGCGGGAGGGCGTGGGCCGTGTTGCGTATGCGGCCGCAGATCCCTGTGCCACCGGCGCAGGGTGCCGTAATCCCGCTTTCTGTCAATGTACGGAGGATTCCATGCGACTTTCCCGCTCCTCAATATCTTTCCTGGCCGCTGTGGGCCTTGCCGCTTCTCCGCTGGCAACTGCCAAAGTGTCTCCTGAAGAGGCGGCAAAGCTTGGCAAGGAACTGACTGCGGTCGGTGCCATTCAGGCCGGCAATGCAGACGGCACCATCCCTGAGTGGGTAGGCGCTGGGTTTTTCACCGAACAGGACATGAGCATCACGCCGAAGCAACTGGAAGAGTTGCGCACCACAAAAGTGGATGAAATCGACAAGATGTTCAAACGGGCGGCCCTCACTGCCGGGGAGGACGCACTCAAGCCGCTGTTCACGATCACCAAGGCCAACATGGCCGAATACAAGGACAAGCTCACCGTCGGGCAGATCGCCATGCTCGAGCGGTTCGATGGTATGTCCATCCCGGTGTACAAGTCCCTGCGTACCGCCTTTTTCCCGGAAAAGGTCTATGAGGAAACCATCGCCAATGCCAGCCGGGCAGAGTTAAAGGGGGACGACGTCATCATCGGCGCCGAGATCGGGTTCCCGTTCCCGATTCCGAAGAAGGGCGCGGAGGTGATCTGGAATCACAAGTTGAAGTACCGCCTGTCGACGCTGCACCGCATCATCAACGAGGCGCTGGTGTCGACGGACGGCACCTACCAGATTTCGAAGACTGAACAGGCCATCGAACTGTATTACGCCAACCTGAAGCCGGATACGCCGGAAGACATGCGCAGCACCGTGTTCGCGATCATCATGGAAACGCTGTCGCCGCCGGATATTGCCGGTCAGCGCCTGATGGCGATCGAGGAGATGGATCAGGACAAGGGTGGCCGTAAGCTGTTCCTGTTCACTGAGGGCGTGGGTCTGCGGGAAGTTCCCAAGGCCGGGTATGACACGCCGCTGCCCAACGGCTTCGGAGAAATGTATGCCGACCAGGCGGACATGTTCAACGGGCAGATGGATCGCTACGAGTGGAAACTGGTCGGGCGCCAGGAGAAATACATCGCCTATAACAGTTATCTGCTGAACGATCCGCGTAAGAAGTACAAGGAAATTCTGACTCCGTACTACGTCAATCGGGATCTGGCCCGCTATGAACTGCACCGCGTCTGGGTTGTCGAGGCAAACCTGCGTGAGGGCACCACGCACCAGATCAAGCGTCGGACCTTCTACGTCGATGAGGACAGCTGGTCGATTGCCGCGGTGGATTGCTACGACAATCAGGACAAACTCTGGAAGTATCAGGAAGCCTATCTGCTGACCCTGCCGTTCCTGAAAACAGTGTCCGGTGTACCGGAGGCCTATTACGACCTTCAGTCGGGCCGTTACTTCATCTCCAGCCTGACGACTGAAGAGGGTTCGGGTGACTGGACCGTGGAATGGAGAAAGCGTTTCTTCAGCCCGCGGACCCTGAAAAAGCCGAAGATCTTCAAATAAGAAAAGCTGATCAGCCCCCGCAGAAGGAGAGCGAGCAGAACCATGAGCAGATTCATCGACCGGAGGGCGACTGCGATTGTGTTCGCTCTCTTTCTGGGGGCGCTGGCGGGCTGCGGTGACGAAGAAACCACTGCGGAAGCAACATCAGCGGAGGCCGGAGAAGAGGCGGCTGCAGCAGCGACCGGAGGCGGGGAAGAACAACCTGCCGAGGCGGTGCAGGAGGCGGTGACGGAGGTCGAGGCGGGTGCGACGACTGCGCCCAAAGTGGAGAAGCGAAACTTCGTCAAGCTCTCCGGGCAGACCGAGTGGAACGACCCCACCCTGCAACCGCGTCCTTCAGAGATCATGCCGCTGGCAACCGAGGCCAACACCCTCAGCGTGGCGCGTTCATCGGTGGGTTACGTCGCAGTCGGTGAGCGCGGTCACATCCTGATTTCCCAGGATGGTACCGAGTGGACCCAGATCGTTTCGCCCTCCCGCTCCAAGCTCAACAAGGTCTGGTTCGAGACGGATAATCACGGCTGGGCGATCGGCAACGATTCCACCATTCTGGAGACGAAGGACGGTGGCGAGTCGTGGGACCTGCGTTACTTTGAAGGCGCTTCCGAGCCGCTTTACGACATCATCGATCTCAAGCGGGATGAATACATGGTGGTGGGCCGCAAGGGCTCCATCCTGATCTCGCGCGATCGCGGCCGTAACTGGGAACGTGTGGAAAACGAGATCAGTGATTTTGGTTTCCACTTCTTCAGCATCACGCGTCTGAAGGACAACACCCTGTGGGTCACCGGCGAGTCCGGTTTCGTCGTCCGGGTTTCCGAGGATGGCGAGACCTGGGAGAAATTCGTTTCCCCGTACAAGGGCAGTCTGTTCGGCATGTTGCCGCTGGGCCGTTATGGCTTTGTGGCGCACGGTCTGCGTGGCACCGTGTTCGTGTGCCGCAACCATTATCGGTTGCAGCCTGAGGACATGGATGAATACGACGAGTACATGCTGGAAAACATCACCGATGAAGATGAACTCGCCGAACTCGGTTGGGAGAAAGTCGAGTCCGAAACCACACAAAGCCTGTTCGGTGGCGCGATCACGGCCACGGGAGAAGTGTTCCTGGTCGGGGTCAACGGCGCCGGTGTGCGTTCGAGTCAGCGGGTGACGGCATTCCAGAAGATCGACATGGGGCTCAACTACAGCCTCAGTGACGTGATTCTGCTGGGATCCCGCGCGCTGGTGGTCGGCAAGAACGGGCCTGCCTGGGTCAACATGAACTGAGTTTCGAACCAATAACAGCTCGGTGACGCACTCGGTATTGCGCACCGGCACAAAAAACATCCAAAGAGGTTTGCGTCATGCCGGAATCCAAGCTGCCCCCTCTGACCGGTGATACCTGGACAGACCGTATTCTCCGGTTGGTGGAACCGGTCGTATTTACAGCACGCGTGCCCACGCACATCGTGCTGATCCTGATCACGGCTTTCCTCACCTATCAGGCGTTGCTGACCAAGCCGGATGCCGGCTGGCTGAAGTCGATTCCGATCCAGCACCCGTACATGCAGAAGTTCATCGAGTACTTCGAGGATTTCGGAGGGGCGAATCGGCTCATCATCACCGTGATGGCGAAGGATGGGGACATCTACAACGCGGAATACCTCAATACGTTCAAGTCCCTGAACGACGAGATTTTCTTTACGCCGGGTGTTGACCGCTTGCGGATGCTCTCCCTGTTTACCACCAACGTGGCCTATGTCGAGGTGGTGGAAGGGGGCCTGAAAGGCAGTCCGGTGATGCCACCGGAGTATCTGGGCGGGCCGGACTTTGACCCGCCACAGACCATGCTCAACCAGATTCGCAGCAACGTGCGCAAGGCCGGCATCATTGGTCAGCTGGTTGCGGACAATGAGAACGGCGCGATGATCACGGCGGAACTGCTGGAGATCAACCCCGAAACCGGCGAGAAACTCGACTACATCAAGCTGGCCAACGATCTGGAAGTGATGCGGGCCAAGTATCAGGAGATGAACCCGAACATCACCATCCACATGATCGGGTTTGTGAAGATCGTCGGCGACATCGTGGACGCCATCGTCATGGTGGTGGGTTTCTTTTTCATCGCCCTGTTCCTGACCATGCTGCTGCTTTGGGCTTACACGGGCTCCTTCAAACTGTCTCTGCTGCCGATGGGTTGTTCGATCATCGCAGTGATCTGGGAATTCGGTCTGCTGCGCTTCTTTGGCTACGGCATCGACCCCTACGCCATCCTGGTGCCGTTCCTGGTGCTGTCGGTGAGCGTGAGCCATGGCG
>JBFKXW010000129.1:0-7422 GCA_041637915.1 Pseudomonadales bacterium
AAAAAAGGCCGCGCCCAGCAGTAAGCCGGCCGAGGCCAGCCATACCCCAAAAAGACGCTCTTTCGCCGTGAGCAGTAACGTCAGCCCCAACCCGAGCAGCAAAATCACGTTGATCAGAGAGACGGTTAGCCCGACCCAGCTTAAGAAGAGGTTGGTTGTCATGCTTCAGCTCCAATCGACCCAGTGGCCCTGGGGGACAAACCACATTGTTCCGATGATCCGCCCCCAATGAAACGTGGGCCTTCCCCCACTTCTGTTTCTGGCTCATGGTAAGCGCAAGGCAGCCCGCTGCGTAAAGCGAACCCACGGGCAGGCGAGTTCGATCTCATCTGGGTCTGGAATCGTCGCGTAGCCGGGCGCATGTGGAGCGTAACGATTTTGGCCAAGCAGTGGCCTTCCTTGTTATGCCAGCGTGTCGCTCGCCAGACCTTCCGCCTTATTCATCAGCGCCCCAGAAACGGCACGTGCAGCAGGGTTCACCGGCCAACTTGCAAGCCTCCACTTTCGTTTTACAACAGGTTCAGCAGCAGGCGGTCCAGGTTTTCGACCGGTTTCTGACGCGCCAGTCTGGCGCAGGCCTGATGCAGGTCCCGTTGTTGGGATTTCTCCAGGCTGGCGATCTGCTCTTGTAACTCATACGTGCCGGCGTGAAGCGCCGCGCGGCTGGCGTGGTTCCGTGAACTGATCTGGCGATAAAGGAACAGAAAACGTCCGATGATGACATAGGGGAAGTTCGCGTGCCGGGCGGGGCCATAGCAGGCCTGCGTGCCACCCAGAGGCAGGCCGTGAAAACGCAGTTCCGCGAGCTTGTCCGAGCCGAGCAGGGCGCTGCCGAATCCGGCCGCACCACCGATGACTGCGCCCATCATCAGGGAATGCCCCGCCAGAGCGATGTCGATCGCAGTGCCGGTGACCGCGCCTGCCATGGTTGCTGCAGACAGCAGCTGTTTTCGGTCCAGGCCCCATGCATACCACTCGCCCAGGTCGAACAGATCCGGAGGTGGATTCAACTCCTCAATCTGCACCGGTGTTCGGGCGTGGGAAAAGTTTGCCAGCAGCTCCTGCACGGCCTGCTCCTCGCGGCTCCGGATCCATGCCTGGTAGCGCTGCTCCAGAACGGGCCGCAGGCTTTGCGCCTGTCTGTCATCCAGTACTTTCTGGCAGAAGCGATAGTTGCAGATATCGTCCACCAGCCGCGCCAGGATCAGAGCGCCGGCACGACGCTGTTCTGCGCGCCGGCCTTGCAGGTCATCGATTACCTGCCGCAGCGAGCCGGCCCAGTCGGGGTTCAGGTGCGCGAAGGTCTGCATCAATTCAGCCTGCCGTTCGAATTCAGCCAGCAGCGGGTTGAACACCCGCACGGTCTTAAAGAACTGCCCCAACGCATCCGTCCAGGCCTCGACGTGCGATTCGTTCTCGATGGGATTGATCAGTGCCATGCTGGGCCGGCCGGTCCACCGCAGGATTTCCATTTCCGCTTCGTACTCCACCCCATAGGGACGCGAGCCGTCCACGACATACAGGATCGCGGCACCGTCCATGATCGGCGCGAGGAGCGCAGTCTCATCGGGGAAAAGCTGCCGGCACTCGACGTCCCGGACAAATCGCGCCACAGCCTGCCGGCGTTCACTGGCGCTTTGCGCGTGTCGTTGCAACCAGCGGAGCACTTTCCGCGGCCGCTGGAAGCCCGGCGTATCGATCAGGGTATAGCCGGAATGGCGGGTGGTGACCCGGTAACTGGTTGCCTGGGTGGTGGTGCCGCTGTGACTGGAGATCGGCACAGAGTCATCAAAGGCCAGCGTGGCAACGATGGAGGACTTGCCCTTGTTGGGGTGTCCGACGACAGCGAATACGGCCTGCTGCATGCGCTAGGTCTCTGCTCGCAGCATTGGCGGCTGGTAAATCTGCCAGCCGGCCCGGTCGCGGACAAAGTAACGCCACTCGTCGAGGTGCTGGCGGCGCGGCGGGCAGAGTCGGCCACCCTTCCAGTCCAGTGGTAGCAGGAAGCCCCGGGTGTTCTCCATGTAATCCGCCAGCTCGCCCATGGGTGGCTCCCACGCCTTCAGGATCAGCAGTTGCTCCCCCGGCCATCGCTCGGCTTCCTCCTGCGCTGCCTCGCTGGCCAATGGTCCGGCCCGCAGCGGTTTCGCGGCCTGCTGCCGCAATGCCGGCAGCTGCTGCAACAGGGCATCATCACCGCCGGCCCAGTTGACCAGCGCGACTCCCGTGCCAATCTCCTCCGTGACCGCCGCGAGCGGAACCGGCCCGGTATCCCAGCCGGCGCCGGGGGGGGACGCTACCCCGGGCTGCCGGCCTTCGGCACGCTGCCGCCGCCGGGCGAGCCAGGCCAGAGCAGCGAAAAACAACAGCCCGCGCAGGATCAGGCCGTAGCACAGCTGCGTGGCGAGGATGAACGGCCACCAGCGTGCAAACGCGCTGACATCTCCGGTGACATCCTGCAGGCGGCTGTCCTGCGTCGACTGCAGAAGCGCCAGATCGGGTTGCGCCTCCTGCCAGAACCACCACGGGGCGGCCACGGCCTGCAGGAAGGGCAGTAGTGCATCCGCGGAGAGCAGCGTGCTGCGCCAGACGAAATTCACGTCGGTGAACAGCAGTTGCAAAAAAAAGACCACCAGGCTGGAAAGGGCAAAGGCTACTGCGGCGGCCTGGCTCTGCAGGAAAAACCATGGTTTGTCGATCCTGCGCTGCGCAAGCTGGTGGAGGCTCGCACGGCCCTGCGGCGACCAAAGCGGAGCAAGGGCGGTGAGCCGGGCCAGATTGATGCCCTTGCCGACGGCCAGCGAGACCAGGGAGATGATCAGGCTCGCCACCGGGATGAAGAGGTAGGTGACCAGCAGATGTCCGATATTGACCCGTCCCTGTTCGTCACCACCAAGGACGCCCCAACTCAGGAGCAGCCCCAGCAGCAGGCCGACGCCAACGATCGGCACACTGATCACGTCGGTCCCGCCTTCCTGGGTAGTGGGCATCGATCATTGCCGCCGCGGGGGCGGGCCCGGATGATCTGCGTCCTGTGACCCTGGGGCACTGGCCATCCCACGACGCGTCAAACCACCACCGCGCAGCAGTGCCTCCACCCGGACCTTGCCAGCGGTCGTGCTCGTCCCCGGCGCCCCCCCGACCCGTGACTGTCGCAAGCGATCGGGAGCGAGCAGGCAGATGCTCCCGCGCGCGACTCCAATCTGATCGTTCAATTTCAGCGGTCACTCCCCCGTAGCCAGTTTGCAACATGGATCGCTCAAAAAATTATGGCGCAAATCACCCATAAAACGAGCATCCCCCGCGGCCAATGACGCCCAAAAATTGAAAATTCAATCCGTTATGCGTGTGATAGCGTACAGAAGTCTCCTTACAGGCGGAAAATGCTTCTGCTCCAGTAGTCCGCGAATAACCTGCCACCCCCTCGAGCGGAAACCGCCCTCCCCTCACTCAGGCCGCAAGCTCCCTTGATCCTGATTCCCATGGGGGGACGAACTGGCGTGTCACTCACTCGATGCCATTCAGGGCGCTAACGGACCATCCTCAGTGCGCATTAAACTCGAGGGGTGGTGGTCGGTACATACCGACGAGCTGAACCAAGCAATGCCAGCAATTCAGCACCTGAGCGGGCGGCCTCGAAAGAGCACCGTGAAGAACCGCGGTAGCGACAAATGGTTTGTATCGCGTGAAATTGAAGAACAGGAATTCATTCCTGAGCCTGTTAGCGTACACGCCAGATACAAAAAAACCCGCTTGTGCGGACTTTCTCGTGTTGCCGGGCCCTGTTTCTGTTCAGAGTCTCAGGAACCCGGACTGCGTAGCGAGAGGGAGGGATTACTCGGAAACGCTTCAGCGTTTCCCCGGCCCTTCGGAGACGTCGTCGCTGCGCTCCGACGATCACTGCACAGCGCCGGGGGCGCTGCTTGTGTCGGACCCTCGGATCTGTTGCCAGATCAACGGTTTTCCAGTCGCGCGAGCTTTGTTGCGCACCAAGAAAATCAATGACTTGGAGACCGCAAATCACCTTGTTCCAGTTGACCTGCAGTTGGTTTCGGTTGATCTGAAGTTGGTTCCGGCACAAAAACGGCGCAGTGCATTGACCGAGTTTCGCGTCCCCAGGGGAACGCGTAGCTTTGCCGATTATCAGGGCGACCATCAAGCTGACGCCAGTAGAGTGAGTGCAGCGCGATTTTTCAAGTCAATGGCATATCAGCAGCGCCTTTCCACTGTCTGTCGCCCCGATCCTCGCCTACAGTGAAATGGGAATATCGATGTATCCGAGGAACATATGGCGACATACAAGCAGCCGACGGGTTTCCTGTATGCCAATTGGCATGCACTCAGTAGCCGACTGCTTGTGCACTGGACTCTCGGTCGGGGGCGGACTGTGGAGGAAAGCTCGACGCAGCCGGCGCAGCCGATCGTGCTCTACGAATATAACGGCTGTCCCTTCTGCCAGCGCTTGAGAGCAGTAGTTAGCGAACTGGATCTGGATGCAACGGTTTATCCCACGCCCCGGGTTACCATCAAGGGCTATGCGCGAACGGGTGAAAGTCGCTATCGGCCTGTCGTTGCAGAAAAAGCCGGTGAAGTGATGTTCCCGTTCATGGAGGATCCGAATACAGGGATCAGCCTGCTCGATTCAGAGGCGATCATGGACTACCTACGCGTCACCTATGGCGGCGGTGCATTGCCACGTGCATTCTCCGCATTACCCATTTCGCAACTGATGCTGCGATCCTTGCGGTTATCGATGTACTTTGGCGTGTTGCGAGTGCCGGGGCATCTGCCCGCGCAGCCGCTGGAATTGTTCGCTGCGCAGGGAAATCCGCGCTGTATTCCTGTGTTTGATGCCCTGTCCTGTCTGGAACTACCCTACCACTGGAAAACCTGCGCACTTGGGAGCAGGAAGCTTGGTGAATTGCGCGACAGATCAGGCTCCGACCAATTGCCCTACCTAACCGACCCCAATACAGGCTTTTCCTCCAACAACTCGCGGCGCATCGTGGCGTACCTCTACGAAACCTATCAGGCCGGGAACATCCCTGATGAAACGATTCGCGACTACTCTACAGAGGGCGCATCGTCCCGGCACGGCACACTGGGTTGATTGGTGAAGTGCAGGAGATCGGACCGGGCTCCGCTTACCATGCCCGCGAAAGCATCTAAGCTAATGCCGATCGATACCCCTACACATTTCCTGCAATCGCGTTGAAGGCACGAAACGAACATCAATAACAAAGGAGCGAGAGATGGGCGCTGTAGAAGCCGTGTTGTATTACCTGATCTGGATGATTGCATTGGCACTGTTCTATGCATTTCCACGTGTGCCAAAGGCTTTGTTCGGAGGCAAACCGTTTGATAGCTGGGAGCGCGACAAGCCCGCAATAGATCCGGCCTTTATGCAACGAGCGAAGGCCGCCCACATGAATTGCGTCGAAAACTTCCCTTTGTTCCTGGCAGTTGTTGCCATGGCGGCTATCACCGATCAGCTGATAATCGCCGACAGTGTCGCCTCTTTCGTGCTTTATGCCCGCGTGGCGCAGAGCCTGGTTCACATCAGTGGCACATCGTTTGTGCAGATCATGACGCGAGCCACTTTGTTCTTGGTGCAACTGGCTCTCATTGTGTACATCGCTGTCCAGTTGCTCTAGCTAAAATGGGGTAGGGGTTCTACCCCATTCACACCGACACTTCGAAAAAGTCTGATAACAGGCCCTGAAATATAGTGTTTGGTATTTCAAAGGGAAGAAATTGCGGCCCGAATTTTAAGCATGGTGCTATGAAAAAGAACAGGCACGAAAACGTCGCAGTCTTTTCACCGAGGTTCGCATGCCCACGGGGACACGCAACTTCGCCGGTCGTTCGGGTGAGCAGTTATTTGAAGTTGGCCGAGTGATGTAGCGGCACAGCTTTCCCAGCCGGTCTCGCTGGTGGGCCTCGCAGACAGTCGCGGCATGTAACGGGAATCCCGGCACTTTGGCCAGCAGCATGGGACCTGCCCGGCCCGGCTCGGGGGTCGCGCAGGATTCGTGCCTTTCTTCCTGCATGCGGACCGATGGCGAGGTGGTACTGGATGGAAGGACCGCGCATCTATTCTGTCCTGCATCACGCACCAGCAGGCGGGCCACTCTCCTGGTCATGGTCTGCAGCAGCCGTTGCAGGCTGGGCTGATCCAAAGACGGCAGGCAGTGGAATACAGGAAACCCTCGCTAAAGGTGTGCGCACCATCCAGGATCAGCATCCTGAAGCCCAGCCTTGATCCGCTGGTATCGGGCATCCAGATTCTCGCGAAGAATCTCATTCGAGCCAGCGGGCAGCGTGAACGTCAGCCCGTCATATCCCAGCGTGACGCCTTCCGCCCGGATGTCTTTGACGCCTCTCATGAATATCCATTCGGCGCTGTCCGGCTACTGCGAGGCACCACGCTACCGCCGCCAGTTGCTGCTCAGCGCGTTCGGGAAATCCAGCGAACCATGCGGCAACTCCGCCCTGTGCCTGAACCCGGCTGAACTGCATGAAGGCACGCGCGAAGGCCCGATGGCGCTGTCAGCTGTACTGCGCCGCGGCCAGCGCTGCGGCACCGGTCACGTCCTCGACATCCTGTGCGGCAACGACACTCCCAAGATCGTGCAGTTCGCACACCAGACGCTGCCGACTTTCGGCGTGGGCGCCGAACATTCGCGCCCCATCTGGCAGACGATACTCCGGCAACGGGTGGCCGGTGATTTTCTGAATCCCGACTTGTCCGGCTACGGCGCGCTGCAGGTCACCCCGCGTGGACAGGAGCTGCTGCGCAGCGAACAGGTCTTCCTGTATCGTGCTGTCACCCTGCAGGCGAAGAGAATCAAGACCCGCTCGGCAGGGACCAGGCCAAGCGTGGAACCGGGTGAACAGTCGCTCACGGGCAACCCAAAAGCACTGCGCACCGGTCTTGCGCAGGAACGCGGCGTGCCGGCCTACGTCATTTTCGGTGACCGCTCGCTGAGGGAGATGGCAAAGCGCAAACCTTCCACGACAGCAGAGTTTGCCGAGATCCACGGCGTGGGCACGAAAAAGCTCGAGGAGTCCGGCGCCATGTTTCTCAGTGAAATCGCCCTGTTCCTGCAGGACGATGAAAGCCCACCGGAACCCGTTGTCTGGCCGGGGGGTTGTGAATTCTGACTGTAGCCGACCAAGGACTGTTCAGCAGAATCTAACGCTGCGTAAACCGCGTCCCGGCAACCGTGAATGCCTGGTACAGGCTCGGCGCGATGCGCACCACTTTATCCATCGCCTTCGCGTCCAGGCCCACCAGGACGCGCCGCTTGTTTTTTGCCACCGCCCGAAGGATTTGCTTTGCAGCATCTTCTGAAGTTGTGCGCAACAGCTTTTCGAACTGTTCCTGTGCGTCTGCCGTGTCCCGCACGATGGATTTGATGC
>JBFKXW010000130.1:0-7413 GCA_041637915.1 Pseudomonadales bacterium
ACCTCCTGCCCCCAGAGGGAATCCGGCGTGAGGCTGAGCGCGAACCGGTGCCCGTCGCGCCATGCCTGCTCTGCGGCGGCGCGCGCCTCATCTGCCGCGGAAAGTCCAAACTGATACAGGCCGTCCGGAAATTCGCTCATCCCCTGTACATAATTGAGTGCAAGAACGGGGACGGGTAGTTCAGGCAGCATGGCAAGTTGCTGAACCGCACGCTTTTCAAATGGGCCGATGATGAATTCTGTACCGTTGCTGGCCAGATCGCGATAGACGGCGGCGAAATCATGCATGCCATCCGTATTGATGACGCGCACTTCCGGTACGTCGCGGCCCCGCTCCATGGCCAGATAGTAGGCAGCCAGAAAACCGTCTCGCACCGGGATGCCCACACTCGCTGCGTAAGGCCCACTGAGTGGCAACAACATCGCCACCCGTTTCGGTTGGTCGCGCATGGTCGTTGTCAGCAGGCGTAGTTCCCCCGGCAGCGCCATCGAGGCTGGGTGTGCCGGGTGTCGAAGCAGCCAGTTGTTGAGCGCTTCCAGCTGCTGATCGATATCCTGCTGATTGCGCTTGTTCAGGGCGGCCAGTTCCATCCAGCCCTTGATGTTGCTGAATGGCGAGCGCTCAGCCTGTGCCTGCAGATCGTTGGCTGGTATGGCCATCAGGGAGTTCCAGATGGCCTGATGATTTTTCTGCTGCTGATCCGGCGGCAGCAAGTTGGCGGTATTCATGATCCGCTCCAGTGCCGCCGCCATGTGCTGGCCGGTCCGGTCCAGTGCATTGGCGCGCAGTTCACTGAGACGCAGTTGTTCTTCCGGCGTGAAGGAGCCCGTAGCTTCCTCGGGTGGGTTGTCGAGTTGTTGCAGCGCCAACTCGCCTTTGCCCATGAGCATGGCGAGTTCGGTGCGCAGGATCAGGTATTCTCGCGCCTGCTCCGGCGTGAGTTCTGCCTCTGCGACGTACCCAAGGATGGATTCAGCCCGATACAGGTCACCATGCTGGAACAGAATCTGCGCGGCACGCAGGCGATAAGCCTGCGCCAGTGGGGGGCCCGACTGTTGGGCCTGCAGCAACAGGCGCGCCACTTCAGTGCTGGGTTCGACCGGCGGCAGGTCGGGGGCCCGGCTGGAGACGGGTGCTCCGCCGCCACCACCGATATTACCTTCCGGTGTGCTGCCGCAGCCCGCCAGTAGCATGCCCAGCACAAGGGCAATCCATGTCAGAATTCGTTGAAGAGAGATTTGGAAACGACTCATGGCGCTCGCGTTTGCCCACAGCCAGGGACAGGCCCTGCAACTCCAAGCAGCATTATATGTGGTCGCCACGCCCATTGGTAATCTCGCCGATATCACCTTGCGGGCATTGCAGGTGCTGGAGGCGGTCGACGAGTTGCTGGCCGAGGACACACGCTGCACCCGGCGACTGCTGGAGCACTTCGGTCTCGCCCGCACGGTCACCTCCTGTCACGAGCACAACGAGGAGGCCCGGGTCGGACAGGTGCTGACATGGCTTCGCCATGGCAAGTCGGTGGGCCTGGTCAGTGATGCCGGCACGCCGTTGATCTCTGACCCGGGATATCCGCTCGTGCGCGCCGTGCGTGAAGCCGGTTTCCCTGTGGCAGCGGTACCGGGCCCCAGTGCGACGATCGCCGCGCTCTCGATCGCCGGGATGCCATGCAACGAATTTCTTTTCGCCGGTTTTCTCCCGGCGCGCGCGGCCGCACGCAGAGCGCGCCTGAAAACGCTGTTGGCGGAGCCTCGCCTGCTGGTGCTTTACGAGGCCGGCCGGCGTGTGCCCGAACTGCTGGCCGACATTACTGCGCGGGCTGGTGCAACGCGGCAGGTGGTCCTGCTTCGTGAACTGACCAAGATGCACGAGGAGGTGGCCGCCGCCACGGCAGGTGCGCTGCTCGCACGGGCGGAGTCGGGCGAACTCGAGTTGCGAGGCGAATTTGTCGTGCTCGTGGCCGCGGCAGCCGAGGCCGGGGATCTCGCCGAGGCTCTGCGTATACGCGATCTGCTGCAAGAGGAGATGTCCCCTTCGCGCGCAGCCAAGCTGGCGGCCCGCATTACCGGCGTGGATCGGCGCAGCCTCTATGGGGGAGCAACTGGAGGAAAATAAAGATGCCCACACCTTGCGTGCGGTGGCCAGTACCCACTACGATCCCGCCCGGGAAAGAGTCGGCTGGACGGTCGCTCGGCTGCAAGGCCGGGAGGAAAGTCCGGGCTCCGATGGGCAGGGCGCCAGGTAACGCCTGGGCGGCGCAAGCCGACGGAAAGTGCCACAGAAAATATACCGCCGACTTGGTCGGTAAGGGTGAAATGGTGCGGTAAGAGCGCACCGCGCCCGTGGCAACATGGGTGGCAGGGTAAACCCCGCCCGGAGCAAGGCCAAATAGGGATCCTACAGGCGTGGCCCGCGCTGGATCCGGGTAGGCTGCTAGAGGCGTACGGTGACGTGCGTCCCAGAGGAATGATCGTCCTCGACAGAACCCGGCTTACAGGCCGGCTCTTTTCCACCTCTCCCTCCATGCGATCCGCTGCGTTCGTCCTCCCGTGCACCTGCCTGGTGCCCGCGTTCGCCCGTTTCCCGGGGCATATTATTCCCCTTTGAAATAAAAAATTAATCCTTTGTAACAAAACAGTATCTTTGCTGAGAAACTACTTTAAGTGTCACTCCTTCGTTATTGGCATATATGGAAGTTTTTCCACATGCTGTGTCAGCCTGTACAAGGAATCGCCGTTTTCCGCCCAAACCAGGCCTTTTCCTTCCTTGACTGCCGCTCTGAGCGGTACCTATAGTGAATCAAAGTGGGATAAGATGGGTTAAAGTGGTTCTTTGTGGGGGAAGGCGTGCGCTTTCGTGGGGAGAATCGCATCAATCTGGATGCGAAAGGTCGCCTGGCCATTCCGGCCAGATACCGGGAGGAGCTCGTAGAGCACTGCCAGGGACGGCTTATTGCGACCTTGAGCACCGAGGATCCGGTCCTCTGGGTGTACCCACTGCCCCAATGGGAAAAGATCGAGCAGCAAATCGAGGCGCTGCCGACCATGGATCCTCAGGCGCGGCGGGTGAAGCTGCTGGTACTGGGGCATGCCCATGAACTCGAGATGGACGGTAATGGAAGGATTCTGATACCGGGCCTGTTGCGCGAAGCCGCGCATCTCAACAAAGGGGTGGCCTTGATTGGCCAGGGAACAAAATTCGAGCTGTGGAATGAAGATCACTGGGTCTCGGTCACAAGGGCGTGGCGGGAAGATCTTCAGCAGCAGGGAGAAAAGGACAAGCCGGAAGAGCTGCGGTCACTTTCATTGTGACCGGCGAACAGGGACGTTCACATCTTTCCGTCCTGCTGGATGAGGCGGTACACGCGTTGTGCATCAAACCGTCTGGCAGGTACATCGACGGCACATTCGGGAGAGGCGGTCATTGCCGCGCCATCCTGGAGCAGCTGGGGCAGGGGGGCGCCGTGCTGGGTATCGATCGCGATCCGGAAGCAGTCGCGTCGGCCGCGAGTGAGTTGGGGCGGGATCAACGCCTGACGGTTCTGCAGGGAAATTTCGCCGACATGGAGCAGCTGGCAGCGCGTGCCTGGCCGGCGTGCGGTCCGTCGAATGTCGATGGTGTGTTGCTCGATCTGGGTGTTTCCTCGCCGCAACTGGATGATGCGGCGAGGGGTTTCAGTTTTCAGCAGGATGGTCCGCTGGACATGCGCATGAATCCGGACGAGGGCATGTCCGCCGCCGCGTGGCTGGCGCAGGCCAGGGAGCAGGACATTGCACGGGTCATCTACGAGTTCGGCGAAGAGCGCCACAGCAGACGCATCGCGCGACTGATCACGGAGGCACGGAAGGAAAAGGCCTTGGAAACGACCGCCGAACTGGCGCAACTGGTTGCACGTGCTGTGCCGGGCAGGGAGCCCGGCAAGCATCCTGCCACGCGCACATTCCAGGCTTTGCGGATTTTCATGAATGGAGAGCTGGAGCAGGTGCAGCAGGGTCTGGTCGCAGCGACACGCCTGCTTTCGAAGGGTGGCCGGCTGGTCGTGATCAGCTTTCACTCGCTGGAAGACCGGATCGTGAAGCGTTATCTGCGCGGCGATCATGTGCGGGATCGCACGCCGCGAAAACTGCCGATCCAGGGCGAAGCCGCGGCCTGGTGTCTGCGGACGGTTGGCCGGGCAGTGCGGCCTGGTGCGACTGAATGCCAGCAAAACCCGCGTGCACGCAGTGCCGTGATGCGTGTGGCGGAAAAAATCGGGGAGGCGGCTGCGTGACGCATCGGTCGTCGAGAAGCATGCAGGCACACGCTGTGTCGCCAGTCCGGTGGACGGATCTGCTGGTCCTCTGCGTGCTGCTGGTCAGCGTGACCGCGACCGCACTGGCGGTGGTGAAAACGGCACACGAGAGCCGTGCATTGAACCACCAACTGGCGCAATTGCAGCGGGCATCGGATCAGGCCCGCATTGAGTATGACCGCCTCCTGCTGGAGCAGGGGGCCTGGGCGGGACATGGCAGGGTAATGGACCTGGCGCAGGAAAAGCTGTCCATGGAAGCGCCGGACCCTTTCGCAATCGTGATCGTGCAATGAGCAAGGAATCGCAGCGCGTGGAGACGCATGTGTGGCGAATCGGGTTGGTGGGCACCGTGCTGGGTGCTGCGGCGCTGGTCCTTGTGGGGCGGGTCGGGCATCTTCAGGTGTTCGAGCAGGAGTTTCTGCAGGATGAAGGACAGGCGCGCGTTGTGCGCACCGAGCGCATGGAAGCGCACCGCGGCTTCATCCTCGACCGTCGCGGCGAGCCGCTGGCGGTCAGTACATCGGTGGAGACCCTCTGGGCAGACCCGTCACGCCTGCAGGTGGCCACCGACCAGCTTCCTGCACTGGCGCAAGCACTCGACATGGGCGACGCAAAGCTGCAGCGGCTCCTGCACGCGCATCAGGGCAAGCGGTTCATGTACCTGCGCCGACATATGACACCGGAGGCGGCTGCGCGGGTCATGGCGTTGCAAATACCGGGTGTTTTCTCGCGCCGTGAGCACCGTCGCTTCTACCCTGCAGCGGAGGTCGCTGCCCATGTCGTGGGCATCACCAATATTGACGATAGTGGCCAGGAAGGCTTGGAGCTGGCCTATGAACAGCAGCTCGCCGGCACCCCGGGGCGCAAAGAGGTGGTCAAGGACCGCAATGGCCGGGTCATCCGTACCCTGCGGGTCCTGGAAGCGCCGAAGCCAGGCCAGGACATCCGTACCACGCTGGACATGCGGATTCAGTACTTCGCCTACCGGGAATTGAAGGCGGCGGTGCGTCAGCATCGCGCCCGCAGCGGCTCGCTGGTCATGCTCGATGTCACCAACGGGGACGTGCTGGCCATGGTCAATCAGCCTTCGGTAAATCCCAATGACCGTGCCAACCTGCGCCTGGCAGGTTTACGCAACCGGGCCATGACTGACACCTTTGAGCCCGGGTCTACCGTCAAGCCGTTTACAGTGGCCGCGGCGCTGGAGCACGGTCGTGTCTATCCGGCGACCCGTATCAACACCTCGCCGGGCTGGATGCAGGTGGGGCGCAAGACGATTCGGGATCATCGCGATTACGGGGTGCTCGATCTGGGCGGCATCCTGTCCAAGTCGAGCAACATCGGTGTGACGCGGCTCGCGCTCGATATGCCCGCCGCGAAACTGCGCGGGATGTTTCACCGGGTTGGGTTTGGCACCAGTTCCGGCACCGCGTTTCCGGGCGAGGAGAGCGGTTGGCTGCCGGCAAGGCGCAAATGGCGCCCGCTGGAAGTCGCAACACTGGCCTATGGCTATGGCCTTTCCGTCACGCCCCTGAAGCTGGCGGAGACCTACATGGTGCTTGCCAACGGCGGTGTGTATCGCCCGGTGCGCCTGGTGCAGGGCACGGCGACGCAACCACCGGAGCGGGTGATGGACGCTGACCTCGCGGATCAGGTGCTATCCATGCTTGCCGGTGTCGTGGGTGCCGGGGGAACGGGCATGCGTGCAGCAGTGGCCGGGTACCAGGTGGCCGGCAAGACCGGCACCGTGCACAAGGTGGGCCGTGCCGGCTACGAAGAGAGTGAATACATGTCGGTATTTGCCGGCGTGGCACCTCTTTCACGCCCGCGTCTCGCAGTGGTTGTGCTGGTGGATGCGCCCGCGGGCGAGCGCTACTACGGCGGGGAGGTTGCTGCCCCGGTTTTCTCACGTGTGGTCACCAGCGCACTACGTATTCTGAATGTTGTGCCGGATGCGACACCGGCGCGTGTGGCCGCGGGTGCTTCGCAGCGGATGGACGGTTGAAACGGAATGCTGATGCAGGATTCTGATGCACTGAAAATACGCTCCCTGAGTGAGTTGCTGGCAGGTCATGCCGCGCTTCCGGTGGGTATGGATGTCCGTTTCAGGGAACTGCAGACGGATAGTCGGCAGGTGCAGGAAGGCGACCTGTTTGTTGCGGTGCGGGGTGTTTCCGGGGACGGGAGGCATTTTGTGCAGGATGCCCTCAACGCGGGAGCCGCGGCGGTGCTGGTCGAGCAGGATGAAGAGTGGTCTGAGGCCGCCTTGCAGGCGGGTGTCCCCGTGGTGCCGGTGGCGCGGCTGGGCAGCCTGGTCGGATTGATTGCCGACCGCCATCTGGGTCACCCGTCCCGATCCATGGATGTGGTAGCGGTAACGGGAACCAACGGAAAGACCTCCTGTGTGAACTTTCTCACCATGGGGTTCACCCTGCTGGGCCGTCGTGCCGCGATGGTCGGCACCATCGGATACGGTTTTCCCGGTCGCTATGAACAGGCGAGCCATACCACACCGGATGCGCTGAACCTGCAGCGGATGCTCGCCCGGCTCCGGGATGAACAGGCAGAGAGCGTGGCGATCGAGGCTTCCTCGCATGGGCTGGAACAGGGGCGGCTGAACGGGGTACGGATTCGCACCGCTATTTTTACCAACCTGAGTCGCGACCATCTTGATTATCACCGCAGCATGGACGAGTACGGCGCAGCAAAACTGCGCCTGTTTCACCACCCTGAGTTGGAGTCGGCCGTCGTCAATCGGGATGATCCATTCGGACGCTGGATCGTAGAGCAATTGCCCCGCAATCTCGGGCTGCTGACCTACTCAACCCAGTCTGCTGCGGCGGATGTTCATGTCTTGCAGATGGACCGGCTGCCACACGGTTTCGATCTCAGTGTGAAAACCCCGTGGGGAACCCTGCAGTTTCAGACCACGCTCCTCGGTGAATTCAATGTCAGCAACCTGCTGGCAGCCATCACAGTCTTCGGTCTGCGCGGTTATCCACTGGCTGAAATCGAACATGCAGTCGCCTCACTCGAAACCGTGCCGGGGCGGATGGAGCTGGTCAGTGGCAGCAAGCGCCCCGCTGTCGTGGTGGATTACGCACACACCCCGGATGCGC
>JBFKXW010000131.1:0-7402 GCA_041637915.1 Pseudomonadales bacterium
CATGCAGACCATCGCCGGCATCCACTACAACTTCTCCCCTGCACCGGCCTTCTGGGATGCGTTCCAGGATCATCAGGAAAATCTGGACCACCCGGACACCTTCCGCAATGCGGGCTATTTTCGCCTGATCCGAAACTTCCGCCGCCATGTGTGGCTGCTGGTGTATCTGTTCGGTGCATCACCGGCACTGTGCGAAAGCTTCCTGCAAGGCAGAAAGCATGACCTGGAGCGTTTCACACCCCAGACGCTCTACCGGCCCTGGGCGACGTCCCTGCGGATGAGCGACCTCGGCTACCAGAATTCAGCGCAAAGCGTGGTCAACGTCTGTTACAACACGCTCGAGGCGTACCTGACGAGCCTGCGACACGCCACTACCACACCGCACCCGCCGTTCGCGCGGATCGGGGTGAAGGTCGATGGCGAATACCGCCAGCTGAATGACAGCATCCTGCAGATCGAGAACGAGTACTACAGTGTGATTCGCCCCAAGCGCACCGTGCGGCGTGGCGAACGGCCGTTGCGCGCCCTCGCAGACCGGGGTGTCGAATATATCGAGGTGCGCTGCCTCGACATCAACCCGTACAGCAACCTTGGGATCGACGCCGAGCAGGCGCAGTTTATCCAGGTGTTCCTCTGGTATTGCCTGCTGGCAGACAGTGGCCCGATTGATGAGCGCGAGTGCGCCCGCATCAGCGCAAACCTTGGCACGGTGGTCTACCGCGGCCGGGAGCCTGGCCTGCAGCTACACGGCGCCAACGGCCCGGAAAGCCGGGAAAGCGCCGGATTGGCGCTACTGGACGAATTACAGGCGGTCTCGGCACTGATGGATCAGACCGGCGAGGACGCCTGGGGGGAGTCCGTGCGGGCGATGCGTGCGCGCATGGAAGATCCGACGCAGACTCCGTCCGGTCGGGTGGTGCGGGACATGCAGGAGCGCGACCTCTCGCACCTGGCATTCGGCATGGAGTTCAGCGGGCATTACGCCGATGGATTTCGTGCGCAGCGCCTCCCTGCCGCACAGGAGCAGGAGTGGCGCGCTGCGGCCCGTGCATCCATTGTGGAACAGGAACAGCTGGAAGCCGAAGCAGCGCATCCGTTTGAAGAATATCTGACGCACTATTTCGCACAGTAGAATCCGCGCGGGCGTTCGGCGGGCTGCCCTGCTTACTGCACCAGAAATTCGGTAAACAACAGATCGTCGATCTTGGGCTCCCCTTCCGCGACCAGGAACTCGTTGATCTCGGTCAGCGCCTGTTGTCGCAATTGCTCGCGCGCTTCCATGCTGGTGGCCTGCTCCAGTGACTGGCCTCCCAGGAGCATCAGCAGAGTGTTCTGGATAAAAGCCATGTGATAGCGAACCGCATCCGCGGCATCCGAACCGGTGGCCCGCGCAGTGGCCTTGGCACGCAGGAAATGCAAGCGCCCGCTGTCCCCGTAGTTGGTGACAATCTCCGGCGTGATCTCCACGTACTCGGTTTTCGGCGCGAACACACCGCCGTCCTCCTCCGCCCAGGCGAGGGATTGAAGCAGTGTCAGTGACAGGATCAACAGGATACGAATCATGTTCTACAGGCCCGTTTTCTTGGGAAGCCGCAAGCACATAGAATAACGCATTCAAATCACTCCAGAAATTTGCGTATGACACTTCCTTCCGCCCGCACGCTTTGTGCCATTGGTTTCGCCGGTTGTATTTTTCTCATGGCCAGCGCCCTGTACATGGAGCATCAGATGGGGATGGACCCTTGTCCGCTGTGTGTGTTCCAGCGCGTCTCCGTGATCATCGCCGGCCTGTTCCTTTTGATGGGCGTCTTCGTATCCGGTTCCCGGACAGGTGCCCGGATTGGCGCAAGCCTGACCGCGCTGGCGGCATTATCCGGGATCGGTCTGGCCGGCCGGCATGTCTGGCTGCAGCACCTGCCCGCAGATCAGGTCCCGCAATGCGGCCCCGGACTCGAATACCTGCTGGATGTGTTTCCCTGGCAGGAAGTACTGGCGAAGGTACTGACCGGATCCGGAGAATGCGCGGAAGTCTCCTGGCGTTTTCTGGGGCTGTCGATCCCCGAGTGGACGCTGATCGCCTTTATCGGCCTGTTCGTGTGGGCCCTGCTCATCTGGCGAGCCGCGCCGGCGGCCCGCTGACACTTCCCAAATACTCCCTTTCGGCGCAAGATGTTGGAAAGACTTGCGACAGAGCGTTCGATTCGGAATATTTCAACGCGTCCCGCTTGCGGACTGCACCGGGGCTGCCTAGATTGAAAGCTGGGAGATCGCCCCCGCAATATCGGGAACGGGCTCCCAAAATAATAATGAACGACGCCGAACAGGTCGGTGACATCAGTACGAAGGAGCGTCTTTACCCATGCTGCAGAACATTCAGTCGATGCCCGAACGCTGGGGCGGTATCAATTCACTGATCGGCAACTGGCTGGCGGAACGCCAGGAGTTGATTGCACGGTATGTAGGCCTGACCGAACTGGCCAGCCAGTCTGCACCCAGTCCTGCCATGCAGGAGCAACTCGATACTTTCTGCGAGGTGCTGGTCGATTATGTCTCCGCCGGTCACTTCGAAGTCTATGAGCAACTGGCTTGGGAAGCGGAGCTGCTCGACGAGGAAAAGCGCAAGCTGACCACGGCAACGATGGCGCGCATCGCCGCCACCACCAGTGTCGCCCTCGACTTCAACGACAATTTTCAGCAGGCACCGTGCCTCTCGCTGTTGGATGAATTACCCCGGGCACTGTCTTCGCTTGGGCAAACACTGGAATCACGGTTTGAGCTGGAGGATTTTCTGATCCAGACACTGCATGAAGTGCATCGGCCTACCCTGACTGCCTGATCACCGCCGCCTTGCCCGGCCCGGCCTCTGTGCGGGGCCGAGTCGTTTCTGGCGAGCTGATGCCAACGCCCGGCCCCTCGCGCTGGACTTTCCCGAAATCCTGCCGATAGTGTTCTCCATGATGACGCAGAACGTATTGCCCCGGCCCAACCCTCTGCTTTTGGGGCTCCTCAGCCTCTTGGTGGTTGGTTGCAGCAGCGGCGACAGCCCGGAACGTACGGCCGAGGTGGCCACCAAGGGTTTGTACAGTGCCGAACTTTCAGTGGACGGGAAACAGGCGCTGGTGGGATCCATTCACCATGGTGGCAGTTTCTGGGATATCGAAAAACATGAACGGCTGTATAGCTGGAACCACCAGGCGGAAGGCTTCACCAACATCGTGGCGACGGCCATTTCCGGTAACGGCCGCTACGCCGCAACGGCGGACGAGCGCAACATTGCGCTGTGGGATACAGCAACCGGGGAAAACATCTCGTTCTGGACCGCGCCGGGGGACATTCTGGATATTGAACTGACGGATGCCGCGGACTTTGCCATCCTCGGACTGGCAGACCGCACCGCTGTTGTGTTCGACATCAAGCGCGGCGGCGTCCTTCGGACCTTTGTCCATGGAGACCGCGTGCACTCTGTGGCGCTCGCTGAGCGCAGCCGCCTGCTTTTGACCGGCTCGGAAGACTTCAAGGTGCGTCTGTGGAAAGTCAGCAGCGGCGAATTGCTGCATACCTGGGAACTGGAGAATCAGGTCAACGTGACGGCCATTTCCCAAGACGGGAAGTTCGCATTCGCTGCCAGCCAGGCGGACCGCGCGATCATCATGGATACCGCCAGCGGCAAGATCGTCAGCGAACTGCCGATTGACAAATACCCCTACACCGCAGGAGCCAGCTATACCTGCGCCCGTTTCTCTGCTGATGGCAGTCGGCTACTGACCGGCGCCTCCAACCGCATGGTGCAACTCTGGAACAGCAGCGACGCCCGCGAGGTCGGACGCTGGCAGGGCAGCAAGAAGGATCGCTGGAAACCCAGCAATCCCTCCATCATGGCCGTGGCGTTTCGCGGCCAGAAACCAGTCGCGCTGGGTTCCGGCGGGTTGGTCTACTTCTTCTAGACCCACGCCGCGCAAGCAGTTCGCCCGGCGCTACTGATCCATCACCTCCAGCAGCTCCACTTCGAACACCAGCGCTTCATTCGGGCCAATCATGCGCCCGGCGCCCCGTTGACCGTAGGCCAGGGTCGGCGGGATGTAGAGCTTCCACTTGGAGCCAACGGGCATCAGCTGCAAGGCTTCGGTCCAGCCCGCGATGACCTGATTGACGCCAAAGGTTGCCGGGTTTCCCCGTGCATAGGACGAGTCAAACTCTGCCCCGTTAATCAGCGTACCCCGGTAATGGACACTGACCCGGTCGGCAGCGGTCGGCTTGGCACCATCGCCGGATTTCAGGACTTCATACTGCAAGCCGCTTGCTGTGGTTCGCACGTTATCCCGCAAGCCGTTCTCACGCAGGAAATTGTCGGCACGTTCCTGGTTTTCATCCGCCTGGGCGCTGCGCGCGGAACGCTCCGCCTCCCGCAGCAGGGCAATGGCTTCCTCTTTATTGATCAGCGTGTCCTCACCGAGATAGGAAGCGCGCAGGCCAGCGGCCAGCTGTTCCACAACCAGCGTGGAGTCGGCCTCGCGCAGGGACTCGCCCAGCTGCATGCCCAGGCTGTAGCTGGCGCGCTCGCGCTCGGTTTCCGGTGGCTTTTCCTGGGCACAGGCGGTCGCGGTAACAGCGAGAAGCATGGTGGCCAGATGAATGCGAACACGATTGAAATGCATGATGGATACTCTAGAACGAAGAAAAAAACGGCATGCTCCGGGGAAACCTGCTTCAACCCGGATGGGCGAGGATACCGCGCATGCGCGCAGTTTGCACGATCGCTGCCTATACTCAGCGATGCGCGAACAGCAGCGCGCTCGAATCACACCCATGCTGGGCAACACCAGACTGAATGCACAGGGGAGCACACCAACCATGGCCGGCACTTCTTCCAACCTGATCGGAGAACTTGAGGATCAGATCAAAAAACTGCAGTCGAAACTGGAGACGGAGCGCGACAAACAACTGACGCGCGCACAGAAAACAGTGGATCGGCTGAAAGCGCAGGCTGAAAAGGCCAAGGAAAAACAGGCCAGCACAGCGGCCAAGGTGAAGGAACTGACGGAAAAGGCGCGCGGCACTTCCACGCAGACCGTGCAGAACCAACTTGAGCGCGCCAAGGCAGCCCGACAGAAAGCACAGGATACCGCCCGTCAGGCGCAGTCCCAGCTGAAGGAAGCGACCAAGGACCTGAAAACACTGGAAACCACCGCGCGCAAGGCCGCCAGCGACCTCGCCAATGCGGTTTCCAAGGCGGAGAAGGACATCGCCGCAAAGGCAAAGCAAGCGCTTTCCCAGCTTACCGGCAAGAAGAAGTAAGGTTCGCGATGGGTATCGCCGCTGCAGCCACGGCTGCAGCGGCACATCCAGCCAGTCAGTCGAATACCATCCCGCTGAATCTTTCCGCCTGCGCCGCATCGATCTCCACCTGTAGCAACCGGCAGTATTCCTGAAAGACCCTGAACCGGCCTCCGCGTGGCGGGTCGCTGGGAGGCGTGGGCCGGATGCACCCGGCCAGCTGTTCCATCAGGTGCCGCTCTACGCTGAGCTCACAGGCCTTGAGCTGGTTCCGCAACGCATCGCCCGGCGCGTCCAGATCGCGCAGCGATCGCCGCGCCGCGCGCACCGGCGTGACCACCCGGTCCTGCCATTCCGGAAGATTCAATGCCACGACGGCGCGCTCGTCCGGCACCAGCCCGAAACGGGCGCACCAGGCGGCAAACAGCAGCAACGGAATGAACACGTCCTGTCCATCCTGGCGCGCGAGACAGAACGCCTCCACAGCGGGCCTTGACCAGACTGTGAGCGACCAGTCCCAGAAAGAGTCCAAAGCGGAACGTGGAGTCGCTGTTAATCTGGCCGTTTGCAGAGGCGGATTACTGAACCCACTGCACGATCTGATCGACGAGCTTGAAAATCCCGGCGGAAGCCTCTGAGATTCCCCCGGCGAGCATGTAGGCCGGCGTGGAGATGAGCTTGCGGTCTTCATCGATGACGGTGTCATTGACCGGGCAATCGACGTGCTCGCCACCCATGGCGGTGATGGCGGAGGCGGTGTCGGCATCCTTCCCAATGGTGCAGCGCACGCCCTCACCGAAAATCAGCGGGGCCAGCGCCGGTGCGATACAAACCAGCCCGACCGGCTTGCCCGCGTCGACAAACGCGCGCGCAAACTGCAGCACATCCGGATTCACCTGCGCCTCGGCCCCCCTGAGGGCAAAATCACTCAGATTCTTGGCCGCGCCGAAACCACCCGGCAGGATCAGTGCGTCATACTCGGCAGCATTGGCGTCCGCCAGCGAGAGGACCTCGCCACGCGCCAAACGAGCTGCTTCAACCAGCACATTGCGTGTCTCACCCGGCATTTCCTCACCGGTCAGATGGTTGATGACGTGCATCTGTTCCACGTCGGGCGCTACGCATTGGTACGCCACACCATTCTGATCCAGCCGCAGCAACGTCAGGGTCGCCTCGTAGATTTCCGAACCGTCATACACACCGCAGCCGGACAGAAGTACTGCAATTTTACTCATGGCATGCCTCCGAGAGTCACTGATGGAGCAGGGCGTAACAGTCTAACGCACCCCGACGCTGAATCAGCAACAGCCACTTCCGTCCGCACCACTCTCCATGCGGGACTGACCGGCCTGTCCCGCAGGGCGTTCCGTACCGGGCACTATGCGGTCCGGCTGGCCCGATGCGCCAGCTTCTCCCGCGATCACCACGAAGTCCTTCAGCAGGCCGGCCGCCTGGAGTGCCGCGACACTACGGTCGGAGACCGCCATGCGACGGCCGCGCGGGTACACGTTGCCGAGGTCATCCCGAACTTCCTGATAGGGGCCGAGGTAGATCGCGGCCTGCCCCAGGTCCCGTGCACAACAGGCAGGCACCGGCTTCACCGCCGTCAGCGTCACCGAACGAAACTCGATGCCGCCGACCACACGCCAGGGCTCGCTCTGCCACTTGTCATAGGCCACATGGACGAAACCAGCCTGCTTGAAGGCATCCAGGAAGGCATGTTCCTCAAAGGCACCGGAGATACAACCCGACCACAACTCAGGGTCGTCCTGCAGAGCAGGCGGCACGGCCCGGTCTGCGACGATGTCAGAAATCGCCACACGCCCGCCTGGACGCACCACCCGGTAAATCTCGGCAATCAGCTGCTGCCGATGCGCGTTCTCAACCAGATTGAGTACGCAATTGGAGATCACCAGGTCCTGCGATGCATCCGCGACCAGCGGGGCATCCTTGCGCATCCGTGTCCGCTGCGCCTCCAACGCCCGCAAACTTTCCAGATCACCAACCGGATGGTCCGTCAGCCATAACTCCAGTGCCTCAAGATCCAGCGACAGATCCTGAATGTACCCTTTCAGGAAGCGAACCCGGTCACCACCGATCTTCTCTGCCATGTCCTGCTGGTGGGCAC
>JBFKXW010000132.1:0-7321 GCA_041637915.1 Pseudomonadales bacterium
AGCACCACGAACGACCGGATGGCAAAGGATACCCGCAGGGCCTGCAGGGCGACCAGATCGAGCCCATGGCGTTGATATTGCACATTGCCGAATCCTACTGTGCCGCGATCACCGACCGCGATTACCGGGTCGTGAAAAACCGCCGCAAGCGCTACCATGCCACTTCGGTCCTGCATGAGTTTCACAAGCTTGGCCAGGAAACCGAGCTGAGCCTGCTGGGTCTTCTCATCAAGACCATCGGCGTCTATCCGCCCGGCACCTGGGTCCGGCTGCAGAGCAACGAGGTGGCGCTGGTGGTGCGCCGGCAGGAAAGCGCCAACCGTCCGATCGTCGCTGCATTCGGCCGGATCGGCCACCCACCGCTCCCCCGGCCGATTTTGCGGGACACCAGCATCAGCGACTACCGCGTGGTGGCAATTTCGGCACCCCCGAAACAGCGTGCCATGATCCACCTGTCCTCGCTCTGGGCCAGTGAGTAGCCACAACCCCCCGCTGTCTCTTTCGCCCCCCCGGTGGCAACTGGCCGCAGATTGGTAAATACTCCTTCAGGTGGCGCCCGGTTTGGTAGACTCGGGGACGATTCACCCAATAGAGATCGTGCAGACCCAACATGTCCCTGCTGGATTCAATGAAGAAGGATGTGGAGGCGCTCCGGAATGAGGAGCAGGCTGCCGCTGCCGTCGCCGCTGAAAAACAGAAAATCTACGACGAGCTGATCCTTCCCAGCATTCACAAAGCCTTCAAGTGGTTCCGGGAGTTTTTTGAGCACCTGGAAATCCTCGAAAAGGAACACCGCCTGACGCTGGACCTGCCCGGCTTCGGCAAGTTGCGCGAACTGAAACCCGGCGACTTCTTTTTCAAGGTCGAAGGCAGGGAACAGGGCGGACGCATGCAGTGCGGCCGACGGGTGCAGGGGCCGCCCGTATCGTTCCGGCTGACCTCGAAACTGCAGGTGGATGCCATGGTGGAGTACCTGAATACGACCGGCCTCCGCTATGACAAAAAGACCATCAAGGACCGCAACGAGCAGCCGGTCGGCTCATTTTTCGAGGTGACCCCGGACTTCACCCAATCGGTCGTGCTGCGCGGTGACCTGGAAAGCTCCTCCATCGATCTCGTGGTGCGCAATTTCCAGCGTTTCGGCAAGGAGCACCTGAGGCTTGCCCACGACCAGCTGGATCAGGACCTGCTCGACCGCATCGGACTGTTTGTGCTGGGTCGGGAGGACCGCATTCAGCATTCCACGATGTCGGACCATCTGCGCCGCGAAATCCAACGCAAGCTCGAAAAACAGAACCGCCAGCAGGCGCGGGAACTGGAAGGCGCATTGAAGATGCGCAAGCATGAAGAAGAGAAGGATGAGCGCGAACGTGGCGCCCTGCTCAAGCTCGCCGAGGTGATCCGCGGCAAATAATCCGTGCGACCGGCACGATGATCCGCACCAGCCAGCGCGTACACTGAACCCGTGGCCATCCTGTCTGCTCCCCGATCGCGCGCCCTGTGTGTTCTGCTCACGGTCGCGGGCCTGTTTTTCCCGGCACTCCACAGCTCGGCAGCGGACCGGCAGGCGACCGCGGAGAAGATCGCTGACACCGCAGGGTTGCAGCAGTTCGATATACAGGCGGGTGAATTCCTGTTGCGCGCCTGGATACGGATCGAACGGCGGGACCGGGATCTCTCGGTGTACATCGAAGGGGATGGGCACGCCTGGGTGTCGCGCACGCAACGCTCCGCCGACCCGACCCCGATCAACCCACTCGGACTGCGGTTTGCCAGCTGGGATGATGCCGCCAACGTCGCCTATCTGGCCCGGCCGTGCCAGTACATTCCCTTGCACTACAACCCTGCCTGTAACACCCTGCTGTGGACCGACGAGCGCTTTTCCGAACAGGTGATCGACACGATGGACAATGCACTGGACGCGATCCGTTTACGGGTCGCCGGAAAACTTCACCTGGCGGGTTTTTCCGGTGGGGGCGCTGTCGCCGCACTGCTGGCTGCGCGCCGCAGTGACGTGGCCAGTCTGCGCACATTCGCCGGTAATCTCGATCATGCCGCGGTCAACCGGCATCATCAGGTTTCGCCAATGCCCCGCTCTCTCAACCCGATTGCGTACGCGGACCGGCTTGGCAATCTCCCCCAGCTGCATTATTCGGGCGCACGCGACACGATCGTTACTCCCGAGATTGCCGATCTATTCATGGAGGCGCTGCCGACTCGCGGTTGCGCAGAGCACATCATCCTGAACCGAACCACGCACCACAGTGGCTGGTACGTCAACCGGGAACTGCTGAAACGCATCCCGCAGCCCACACATGCCTGGTGCCAGCCGGGCGCGCCGATCCGCTGGCGTCGCGTACCGCCCAGGGGAGAACACATTGGGCACTGAAATCGACCATGCGGATTTCAGCCGCGAGGATTACGCCGAGTTCTACCGTCGGCTTCGCGAAGAAACCGCCCTGCTATCTGACTGGATTGCGGAGCGGGTATTCGACAATGACACAACGCACTGTGGCTTTGAACTGGAGGCCTGCCTGGTCGATGCGCATTGCGCACCCTGCCCCCGCAACGCCGAGTTCCTCTCTGCGATTGATTCTCCCCTGCTGGTGCCGGAACTGGCGCGCTTCAATTTCGAAATCAACAGCACCCCCCACCCACAGGGCGGGAATATGCTCCGGGAACTGGAGCTGGAACTGACCGACACCTGGCAACAATGTGAGGTGGCGGCACGGCCCCTGTCGGCCATGCCGCTGATGGCCGGCATCCTGCCGACCCTGCGCAATACCGAGCTGAACCTGTCCAACGTTTCGAATCAGCAACGGTATCTTGCGCTGAACCGGGAGGTCCTCCGGCTGCGCGGTGGGCGGCCCCTGCAGATTGCCATCGCAGGAGAAAGCTGCAAACTGGAAATGGCGCACAATGACGTCATGGCAGAAGCCGCCACGACTTCCCTGCAGGTGCATCTGCAGGCGCCGCAGGATCAGGCAACACGGGTGTTCAACGCGGCACAGATCATCGCCGCTCCGCTGCTCGCGGCGACCGCAAATTCACCGTACCTTTTTGAAACCGCACTCTGGCAGGAAACCCGCATTCCCCTGTTCGAACAGGCGGTCGCCGTGCCACCCTGGCATGATCTCGCCGGCAACGCGGTGCAACGGGTCACCTTTGGGTCTCACCATGTGGCCGACTCGTTGCTGGAACTCTTCGAGGAAAACCGCGACTGCATCCCGGTTCTGCTGCCGGTGCTGTGGGATGCTCCGGCACAGGAGCTACGCCATCTGCGCCTGCACAATGGCACGGTATGGCGCTGGAACCGCCCGCTGATCGGCCTGCCACCCCTGCAACCGCCACACCTGCGGGTCGAGGTCCGTGGCGTGCCGGCCGGGCCGTCGATTCCGGATGTCATTGCCAACGTCGCATTGGTCTGTGGACTGGTCCATGCGTTGTCCGACCAGTTATCGGAATCAGGCACACTGCTACCGTTTGAAGATGCACGCGGGAATTTTTATGCTGCTGCACGTCATGGACTCGCGGCAACACTGAACTGGTTCGGGAAACGCGTGACGGCGCAGACACTGCTGCTGGAAACCCTGCTCCCTGCGGCACGTGCAGCCCTGCTCAAACGGGATTTTGCAGCGCCGGACATTTCGATGTATCTGGATGAAATCATGCAGGAACGTGTTCGCAGCGGACAGACCGGCGCGGCTTGGCAACTGCGCTATGTGGGTGCACACGGCGCCGACTTCCAGGCGATGACCCAGGCCATGCTGGAGCGACAGCGTCAGCGAATCCCCGTACATGAGTGGAGCCACTGACATGTTGCCCCATCTGCTGGATACCCTCCCGGAAGGCTTCCTGGACGCCCGGCCGGAAATGCTGCGGGATCTGCTGGGCGGACCCACCCTGATCCGGCTGCCGGGCGAGGATCGCGCCCCCCTGTTCGTTTCAATCCTGCTGCATGGCAATGAGACCACCGGGCTTTTCGCAATCCAGGAATATCTGCGCACCGAACTGGACGCAGGCAACCGTCTGCCACGCCCCCTGTTGTTGTTCATCGGCAACGTGGATGCTGCGCAGGCCAATGTGCGAATGCTCAATCACCAGGCGGACTACAACCGCATCTGGAGCGGCGGAGACGGGCCCGAGCATAAGATGGCCCAGAAGGTGCTGGATGTGGTCCGCGCTGCCCGCCCGTTCGCCGCCATCGACATCCACAACAATACGGGCAGGAACCCGCTCTACGGCTGCATCAACCGCATCGACCCGGCATTCCTGCATCTGGCCGGTCTGTTCAGTCCGGTGACCGTGTATTTCACGGAACCTCACGAAGTCATCAGCAATGCCTGCGCGAAAATCTGCCCGGCCGTCACACTCGAATGCGGGCAGGTTGGAGACAACAGTGGCATCGGACAAATCGTTTATTTCCTCGACAACGTCATGCATCTGCAGCAGTTTCACGGCCCTGGCGACGCCTCCGGCATGACCGAGGTCTATCACACCATCGCGCGCATGAAGGTACCGCCCGGTGCGCGCATCACGTTCGACCCACTCGATGAGGACGCAGACTGCTGTTTCGCGACCGGGCTGGATCGCTATAACTTCAAGGACTCGCCCACCGCGCTGGAGATCGCCGTGCGCAAACGGAAAAATTTCCAGCTCGATGTGCGCAACAACCAGGGCCGCGAATGCGCAGCAGATTTCCTGGTACAGAGCGGAGAACGCATTGAAACCACCCGCTCCGTCGTACTGGCGATGATGACCCCCGATTTGCAGGTCATTGAGCAGGACTGTTTCGGATACCTGATGGAACACTACCCGCTCCCGGAAGAACTCCGCTAGGGAATACACGGGTCGCGACTGCCATTCAGCGGCACCCGGAATCTTCAGCACCAGGGCCAGCGCCGGATTCGCGCCTCGCACCCCGCACACAAAAAAAGGCCGGCGTTACCGCGCCGGCCTTTTATCACCCGATCCGGGATCAGGATTTTCTTTCTGCCGATTCCTCAGCGATTTTCACCTCGCCTTCGGCGGTTACTTCGATCCGTTCGCCCGGCTCTTCCGCCATGCGCACCGTTTTTTGCTGGTCCTCGAACTTGTACGTCACGTCATAACCAATGGTGTTGTAGCTGATATCGTACTTCGTTTCACAGCGTTGTTCGGTCACCTGATAGGTGTTGTTGGCCTGCATTTCGCCCTGAATCCGGTTGCCGGCGTAACCGCCCGCTGCGGCCCCCGCAACGGTTGCCAGCTTCTTACCGTTCCCACCACCAATCTGGTTACCAACCACGCCGCCGATGACTGCGCCCAGCACCGTGCCGGTCACCTTGTGCTGATCCTTGGCGGGTTTCTGGTAGGTGACCACCTCGTCATGACACTCCTGACGCGGTGTGCGCACGGTCTCAATCACCGGCTCCACCTGTACCACCTCGGCGTAGCTTTGCCCACCAAACGGCAGGTTCAGGCCACCATTCTCTTTGACTGCCAGTGCGCCGGCGCCCCCCGCCGTAACCACCGCAGCACCCATCAACGAACCGATTACAAGACTTTTATCCATGGTTTTTTCCTCACTGTGGGATCAATCTGTCACCATCTTTGTGGAAAGTCCATGAACCGACGCTGAATGGTTCCCCGGGTAGCGTATCAGGAGCGGCCCAGGAAGCCGGCCAGACGCTCCTCGGCACCTTGCATGGGATAGACGGCCTTTGCCTCATAGGCCAACCCATCATCCAGCCGCATGGTTTCGGTAGCCCGATAGAGGTCTTTGTTGGCGGCGAGCGCCTGCGGACAGTTCTCGCGAATCTGCGCACAAAGCGCATCGACAGCGGCATCCAACTCCGCTGCCGGAGCCACCCGACAGGCGAGCCCCAGCGAAAGTGCCTCCGGGCCGCGGATGGTGCGTGCGGTGTAGGTTAGTTCACGCGCTCGCTGCCAGCCGATCCGTCGTGGCAATCGCTGGCTCATCCCCCAACTGGGACGAAGCCCCCACTTCATGTGGGTATCACCGGCCCCTGCCTCTTCTGCCATGACCAGCAAATCGCAGGCCAGCGCGATCTCCAGTGCACCGGTGAAGCAGTGCCCGTTGATCTTCGCAATGACCGGCTGCGGTGCCCGCTCCATGGCATCAATCAGACGACGCGCCGGGATGTCCAGAATATCGCCGACTGAACCGTTCTCGATGCGCACACTCCCCAACGCCTTGAGATCAACGCCGGCAGAAAACGCCCGGCCGCTGCCGGTCAGCACAATGATGCGGATTCCCGCGTCTGAAGCTGCCGCCTCGACCATATCCCCGGCCCATTTCAGCATGTCCGGTGTCAGGGCATTCATTGCATCGGGCCGGTTCCAGCGAATTTCCAGCACATCCTCGCGGCGTTCCTGAATGACATCAGCCATTGCGCATCTCCACACATGAAAATTGGATCACAGTTAATCACGAAAAAGCCCCCGGCGCGGAACACACCGGGGGCCTGCTGTCCGGGCGATCAGGGCGTCACGATGTTGAATGCGCCCTTCGGCTGCCCGAACAGGGAGAAAAACCGCAGCAGATCGATGCGGGACCCGTCCACATCCAGATCATCCGAGAACAGGGTGTCACGCAAACCGGCCTCCCCGATCGCCAGTTTCAGGTACAGGGCATGGGTCATCTTCAGCGTCGCATCTGCATCGGGATCCGGTTGTTTCACCCGCCGGAAATTAAGGACCGAGTTCTTCAGCGACAACAGGTAGTTCTCCTTGAGATCCGTCATCACCAGATTGATCCGCATCTCCATCCCCTCTGCCTCCGCACCGTCCAGGCGCGCGGCCATGGCCTCCAGAAAACGGGGCATCGGCGTGTAGGTGATCATGTCCCGTGCACTGGCCAGGTTGAAACCCTTTTCGGGAGCGCCGTGCCGGAGCTCATAGGCACCTGACAGGTAGACATCCCGCCACGGGCCGGACTCCGCCTGATAGCCCAACTGGTCATAGGTCTGCGCCAGCAGGGTCTTGGCCTGAAAATGGTCAGGATCGGCGAACACCAGATGGTTGAGCAGTTCTGCCACCCAGCGATACTCTCCGCGCCCGAAGGCAGCCTGCGCTTTCTCCATCAGGGCATTGGCACCCCCGGCCAGTTCCACATAGCGCGCACCCGCCTGCTCCGGCGGCAACGGATCGAGATTGGCAGGGTTCCCGTCATACCAGCCAAAGTAGTGCTGATATACCGCCTTGGAATTGTGCTTCAGCGTGCCGTAGTACCCACGACTGGACCAGGTATTGCGCAAGGTTTCCGGTAGTTTCAGCTTCTCGCTGATCTCGCGGGGCGTGGCACCGTCCAATGCCAGCC
>JBFKXW010000133.1:0-7283 GCA_041637915.1 Pseudomonadales bacterium
CGGCCCCCTGGGCCGGCCCGGTCGCGGTATGAGAGGACTCAGCCTTCAGAAGCGGGCTTTTCTTCGCCGGCAACTTCCACGAATTCCTCAGGACGCGCATGCGGATTTGCCGCCACCTTGCCTTCCAGGCAGGCGTCAGCCATGGCACCCACGTAGAGGCGAATGGAACGAATGGCATCGTCGTTGCCCGGAATCACGTAATCGACGCCGTCCGGGTTGCTGTTGGTGTCCACCACACCAATGATGGGGATGCCCATCTTGCGGGCTTCGCCAATGGCAATGCGCTCGTGGTCCACATCGATCACAAACAGCGCATCCGGCAGGCCGGACATCTCCTTGATCCCACCCAGGCTGCGCTCCAGCTTCTCCATCTCCCGGCGCAGGATCAGCACTTCCTTCTTGGTCAGCCGGTTGAAGGTGCCGTCCTCAGACTGCGTTTCGAGTTCGCGCAGACGACGGATGGAGGCGCGGATGGTCTTGTAGTTCGTCAGCATGCCACCCAACCAGCGGTGGTTGACGTACGGCATGCCCGCGCGACCGGCCTCTTCGGCGACAATCTTGGAGGCCTGGCGCTTGGTGCCAACGAACAGAATTTCGTTGTTCTTTTCGGCAAGATCCCGGGCAAATGCGAGCGCCCGGTTCAGGGCGGGAACCGTGTGTTCCAGGTTGACGATATGGATCTTGTTGCGAGCGCCATAAATGAACTGACGCATTTTCGGGTTCCAGTATCGCGTTTGGTGACCAAAATGGGCACCAGCAGCGAGCAGGTCCCGCATACTGACTGAGGACATGATTAACTCCTGTTTGGGTTATGCCTCCACGTACCCCATGCGCCAACCCGGCAGGATCCAAGCAGCCCTTTCTGGGTGGACTCATGAGGGAGATCCACGGGCCATTTCCTGGTCGGGCACCCGGCGCATGTGCCGGCGCGTGTGCGAATTCAGCCTTTCCGATAAAATGATTCTCCCGCCAGCCCGGCTGTGTTTGCTGGCGGAAGGCGCGCTTTATACCATAGGCGCCGTTTTTCTTGAATAGCCGATGACCCGTCAGCGCGACTCCCGGGGGACCATTCACGCATGCAGGCAACCATCAAGACCAGCGAAGAGATCGACCGGATGCGCGTCGCCGGGCGACTCGCCGCGGAGGTGCTGGAAATGATCGGAGAGCATGTCCAGCCGGGCATCTCGACCGGCGAGCTGGACCGTATCTGCCATCGCTATATTACCGAGGAGCAGGACGCCATCCCCGCCCCGCTCAATTACCGTGGCTTCCCGAAGTCGATCTGCACCTCCGTGAACCACGTGGTCTGCCACGGCATTCCCAGCGATGACAAGGTGCTGAAAAGCGGCGATATCATCAATATTGATGTCACGGTCATCAAGGACGGCTACCACGGCGACACCAGCAAGATGTTCATCGTTGGCAAGGGCAGCGTCCAGGCGGAACGGTTGATCCGCATTACCCAGGAATGCATGTACAAGGGAATCGAGCTGGTCCGCCCGGGCATGCGACTGGGCACCATCGGTCACACAATCCAGCAGCACGCGGAGGGCAACCACTATTCCGTCGTGCGGGAATATTGTGGCCACGGCATCGGCAAGACCTTCCACGAG
This sequence comes from Pseudomonadales bacterium, assembly GCA_041637915.1. Classification (GTDB taxonomy): domain Bacteria; phylum Pseudomonadota; class Gammaproteobacteria; order Pseudomonadales; family JBFGWM01; genus JBFJWR01. The sequence continues at coordinate 1,614 of JBFKXW010000133.1, forward strand.
GAGCCCCAGGTGGTCCATTACGGCACACCGGATACCGGCTTCGAGCTCAAAGCCGGCATGTGTTTCACCATTGAACCGATGATCAACGCCGGCAAGCGCCATGTACGCCTGCTGCCGGACGAATGGACCGTGGTCACCAAGGACCACAAACTCTCGGCCCAATGGGAGCACACCATCCTCGTGACGGACAGCGGCTTCGAGGTGCTCACACGCCGCGCAGAAGAGACGTTCCCGGCGTCATGAGTGAAACCCCTGAGGCGGCCCTGGAAACTGATTACGCCCACCTGTTTCCGCGCGAGTCGCTGGAGCAACTGGAAAACGGCCAGATTCTCCCGGCACTGCGCGATACCCTGGAATCTGCCAGCACGGCGCTCGACAATGCGTTCCGGGACGGAGCTGAAATTCGCAGCCTGATCTACGCGCGTTCCTGGGTGACTGATCAGGTCCTGACCTTTTGGTGGCAGGCGCGCGGGCTGGACGCACTGGACGACCTCACCCTGCTGGCTGTCGGTGGCTATGGCCGCGGCGAGCTGCATCCACACTCCGATATCGACCTGCTGGTGCTGAGTCGCGATGCGCTCACCGACGAGCAGGCCGCAGCCGTGGAGCCGTTCCTGACCGGCCTGTGGGACCTGAAACTCAAAATCGGCCATGCGGTGCGCGACGTCGCAGAATGCATCGAGCTGGCGCGTGACGACCTGACCATCGCGACCAATCTCATGGAGTCCCGCATACTCGCTGGCGACGAAGCGCTGGGCGAAGAACTCATGCAGTCCAGTGGCCCGGAGCACATCTGGCCGACCAAGCACTTTTTTACCGCCAAGCGGGAGGAACAGCGCGCCCGCCATAGCAAGTACAATGACACCGAATACAATCTGGAACCCAACCTGAAAGGGGCTCCCGGCGGGCTGCGGGACATCCAGACTGTCGGCTGGATCGCCAAGCGCCACTTCAATGCGGAGTCCTTCGAGGACCTGGTGGAACTGGGCTTCATCAATTTTCCGGAATTTCGCACCCTGCTGGACTGTCAGGACCTGCTCTGGAAAGTCCGCTACGCACTACACATGATCACCGGACGGCCGGAAGACCGCCTGCTGTTCGACCACCAGCGTGCGCTCGCCCAGCTGTTTGAACTCGCCGACACGGAAGAGAGCCTGGGCGTGGAAAAGCTCATGCGTGAGTATTACCGCGCGGCCCAACAGGTCTCACGTGTCAACGAACTGCTGCTGCAACACTTTGATGAGGCAATCCTGCGCGCCGGCGAGCCGGAGTTCATCGAACCGCTTAATGATCGCTTTCAGGTGCGCAACAGTTATCTGGAAGTGGTCGATCGCACCGTGTTCGACCAGTACCCCTTCGCACTGATGGAAGTCTTCCTGTTACTGGCGCGCAACCCGACCGTACAGGGCGTCCGCGCCCAGACTGTGCGTCTCATTCGCCTTCATAGCGAGCGCATCGACGACCGCATGCGCCAGGACACGCTCTTCACGGCCCTGTTCCTGGAACTGCTGCGTGAACCCACCTGCGCGCAGGAGTTGTTGCGCATGCAGCGCTACGGGGTACTGGAGCGCTGGCTGCCGGAGTTCGGCGGCGTGGTCGGCCGGATGCAGCACGACCTCTTCCACATCTATATGGTCGACGCACACACCCTGCTGGTGGTGAAGAACATGCAGGAGTTGATGCAACCGGAGGCCGGCGAGCGGTTTCCGGAGCCGGCACGGGTTGCACAACAGTTGCCCCGGCCGGAACTGCTTCTGATCGCCGGGCTTTACCACGATATTGCCAAGGGCCGCGGCGGCGACCATTCCGAACTGGGTGCCGAAGATGTGCGACTGTTCGCGAGACGCCTGCACCTTTCGCAACGCGACGAGGATCTGCTGGCCTGGCTTGTCGAGAAGCATCTGGTGCTGTCCATGACCGCACAACGCAAGGACATCACCGACCCCGAGATCGTGCATGAGTTCGCGATCCAGGTCTCGACGCTCTCCCGGCTCGATTACCTGTACGCGCTCACGGTCGCAGATATCTGCGCGACCAACCCAAGCCTGTGGAATGGCTGGCGTGCTTCGCTGCTGCGTCAGTTGTACGTGGAGACCAAGCTGGCCATTCACCGCGGCCTCGACAAGCCACTGGACCGTCAGGCCACAATTCGCGAAACGCAGGAGGCCGCGCTGGAGATGCTGCGCCAGGAAGGTGTGGCGCCCGAACCAGTGCTCAGGTTCTGGGAGCAACTGGGGGAGGATTACTTCCTGCAGGACCGTCCGGAGGATATTGCCTGGCATACCCAGCACATCCTGCAGCACGGCAATTCCAATGAACCACTCATCCTGATCCGGGAAGGCAACCGACTGGGTGGCGGCGGCGGCACCAGTCTGTTCATTTACACGCGCGACCAGGCCACCCTGTTCGCGGTGACGGCGGCGGCACTGGACAAACTGCACCTGGACATCCACGACGCCCGCATCCTGACCTCCAAAAGCAACTTCAGCATGGACACCTACATCGTGCTGGAGGAGAACGGCGACAAGGTGCCCAATGATTCCGAGCGGGTGGAGGTCATTCGCGCCAGCCTCTTTGATGCCCTCCACAATCCGGAGGAATATCCCCGCCTGGTGGAGCGACACACACCACGGCAATTACGGCATTTCAAGATGCCCACCCGGGTGGTGATCAGCAATGACCCGGCGCGCAAGGTCAGTGTCATCGAACTCAACACACCGGACCGTCCCGGCCTGCTGGCGCGGGTCGGACGCATTTTCATGCAACACGGCATCTCGCTTCAGAATGCCAAGATCAGCACACTGGGGGAACGCGTCGAAGACGTTTTCTTCGTCACAGATCAGGACGGCCGCCCGCTCAGCGATCCGGAACTGTGTGCACGCCTGCGTGACAATCTGCGCGATGCACTGGATACGCGCATCGAAAACAACAACCCATAAATCTCTACTTCTTACAGCTTGAAAGGAAACCGACAAACATGTCCGACCTGCAGTCCATCATCGAAACAGCTTTCGAAAACCGTGCCGAGTATTCACCCGGCAAGGCACCGGCAGACATTGTGCAGGCCGTCGAGGAGGCAATCGGCATGCTGGACTCCGGCACAGCCCGCGTTGCCGAGAAGCAGGGCGCCGAGTGGGTGGTCAACCAGTGGCTGAAGAAGGCTGTGCTACTGAGTTTCCGGCTGCGCGACAACGCACCCATGGACGGGGGATTCACCCAGTATTTCGACAAGGTGCCCAGCAAATTCGCCGGCATGAGCGAAGCTGAACTGCGGGCCAGCGGTGTGCGTATAGTGCCACCGGCCTGTGCGCGCAAAGGCAGTTATGTGGCGCCCAACGTGGTGATGATGCCAAGCTATGTCAACATCGGCGCCTATGTGGATGAAGGCACCATGGTGGATACCTGGGCCACCGTCGGCTCCTGCGCGCAGATCGGCAAGAATGTGCACCTGTCCGGCGGGGTGGGTATCGGCGGCGTTCTGGAGCCACTGCAGGCCGGACCGACCATCATCGAGGATCACTGCTTCATCGGCGCACGTTCCGAGATCGTCGAGGGCGTCATCGTCGAAGAAGGCGCTGTGATTTCCATGGGTGTCTATATCGGACAAAGCACCCGGATTTATGACCGGGAAACCGGAGAAATCCTGCGCGGGCGTGTTCCGGCGGGCTCCGTGGTCGTGCCGGGCGCGCTGCCGTCCGCAGACGGAAAATACAGCCTCAGCGCAGCCATCATCGTCAAGAAGGTGGACATGCAAACGCGCAGCAAGGTCAGCATCAACGAACTGTTACGGAGTGGCGAGTGAGTATTACCGTCTATGGCATTGCCAACTGCGACACCTGCCGCAAGGCCCGCAAGTGGCTGACGGACCGCAACATCGAGCATGTTTTCCATGACGTGCGCGCCGAGGGCTTGGACCAACAGGTCATCCGGGGCTGGGGCAAACGGATCGCACCGGCGGATCTCATCAACCAGCGCAGCCGCACCTGGCGCGAAATGACTGACGTCGCCCGGCGGCAGGTGGAAACCCATCCGTCCAGCCTGCTCGCCGAACGCCCACTGCTTCTCAAGCGCCCACTGCTGGAAACGCCGGACGGCCTCCTGCAGGGCTTTTCCGAGACCGACTGGGCGGCGTTGTTGGGCATCCAGGCGTGAGTCCGACGCTGGAGCTGGCCTGCGCACTGATCCGCTGTCGTTCCGTCACACCGGACGATGCCGGCTGCCAGGAACTGCTGATCCAGCGACTCGAACCACTCGGCTTCCGGATCACCCGACTGCCCTTTGGCGATGTGATGAACTTCTGGGCGGAACGTCCGGGCGACGGCACGCTGCTCTGCTTTGCAGGCCACACCGATGTCGTGCCGGCGGGCACCGACAGCGAATGGCAGACACCGCCCTTTGAGCCACATGTCGAGGCAGGCGTCCTGCGGGGTCGTGGCGCGGCTGACATGAAGGGCAGCCTCGCAGCCATGATCACCGCCCTGGAAGCCTTTCTGGCCAGACACCCGAATCCCACCGGCGGACTGGCCCTGCTGATTACCAGTGACGAGGAGGGGCCTGCGCAGGACGGCACCGTGCGGGTTGTGGAGTGGCTGAAAACCCAGGGCAGACAGATCGACTATTGCATCGTCGGCGAGCCCTCGAGCAGCGCACAGACCGGCGACCTGATCCGGATCGGGCGGCGCGGTTCGCTGGGCGCCATCCTCACCGTGCGCGGCATCCAGGGCCATGTTGCCTACCCGGACAAGGCCCGCAACCCGATCCACGAAGCGTCCGCCGCACTCGCGGAACTGGCGGCGACGAGCTGGGATGAAGGCACACCGGAGTTTCCGCCGACCACCTTCCAGGTTTCCAATATCCACGCCGGCACCGGCGCCACCAATGTGGTACCGGGAACGTTGCAGGCACACTGCAACTTTCGCTTCTCACCGGCCAGCAGCGCGGAATCATTGCAGACCCGGTGCGAGGAGATTCTGGCCCGGCACTGCACCGAGTTTGATGTGGAATGGCATCTGTCCGGCCAGTCCTTCGTCACGCCGGGCGGCCCCCTCGTCGAGGCCGTGCAGGAGTCCGTACGGGCGGTCTGTGGCTTCGATACCGAACTGTCCACGGGGGGCGGCACCTCGGATGGCCGCTTCATTGCCCCGACGGGCACGGAACTGGTTGAACTCGGGCCACCCAACGCGACCATCCATCAGGTCAATGAACAAGTCGCGGTGAAAGACCTCGAACGTCTGCATGTGCTGTACGTGGATATCCTGCAGCGGATGCTGAGCTGACGCGCCGTGCTACGCCGATGCGCATCATCGACTGGCTGAAGTCAGACCCGCGCGGCAAATTTGCGTTGTTTGGCATCGGCAGCGTGGCGCTTCTGTGCGGCCTGATTGCGATCCTGATTGCGGAGTTCCGTATCGAACCGGGGGACTTCCGCAACAACCTCGTACTGGTTGCGCTGGCGTTAAGCTTTCTCGGCGCCACAACCGCTGCAATCGGATATATCGGCCTGACCTTCGGCCGCATTGCCCGCTTCTTTGAGAAGGATGCCCATGTCGAACAAGACTCTGAATCTGACCCCTGAACTGCACCAGTACCTGCTGGATGTTTCACTGCGGGAACCGGACTTCCTGCGTCGCCTGCGCGAGGAAACCGCCACGCTGGAGATGGCACGCATGC
>JBFKXW010000134.1:0-7249 GCA_041637915.1 Pseudomonadales bacterium
GAGGCCAGTGTCACCATCGAGGCAACCAAGGGGCTGAACAGTTACTCACTGGTCAGTGACGGTGGCACGATGTCCTATCGAACCCGCATTCGGACACCGTCTTTTCCGCACCTGCAGATGATTCCGCTGATGACGCGCGGTTTGTTTGTAGCCGACCTGATTGCCGTCATCGCCTCGATTGATTTCGTCATGGCCGACGTGGACCGTTAGGGGAGTGTGCCGGATTGCTGAGTGAATCAGAGCGCGCCGAGATCGATGCAGAACGGGCCCATTATCCGGACGCCCAGGCGGTCTCCATCGAAGCGCTGCGGATTGTGCAGGCGCACCGGGGCTGGGTGTCCGATGAGGCGCTCACGGCGGTTGCAGACTATCTTGTTGTCCCGGTGGCAGACCTGGAGGGTGTGGCAACCTTCTACAACATGATTTTCCGGCAGCCCGTCGGGCGCAACGTCGTCCTGTATTGCGACAGTGTGAGCTGCTACGTGATGGGCTGCGAGCGGGTCCGGGACGGCCTGTGCAGCAGCCTGGGCCTGCAGCCGGGCGAAACCACAGCGGATCAGCGGTATACCCTGCTGCCGGTCGTCTGTCTGGGCGCCTGTGACCATGCCCCCGTCGTCATGATCAACCAGGATCTGCACCACGACGTGGATGCGGAGCGACTGGCAGAGTTGCTGGAGTCCTACCCGTGAATGCCGAAATGCAGCCGCTCACGGCACGGATCCGCCCGGGCCAGGTCATCGACCTGCGCGCCTACGAAAACGCTGGTGGCTACCAGGCCCTGCGTGCCGTACTCGGCAAGCGGGAGCCTGCCTCGGTGCGGGAGACCGTGCAGGCGGCGAAACTCAGCGGGCGCGGCGGTGCGGGTTTCAATACCGGCCTGAAGTGGAGTTTCGTGCCCGTTGATGAAAAGGACGGACCACACTACCTCGTCTGCAACTGCGATGAAATGGAACCCGGCACTTTCAAGGACCGCCTGCTGGTCGAGCATGACCCACACCAACTCATTGAGGGGATGGTGCTTTCCGCCTACGCGATTTGCGCGGAAGTGGCCTATATCTTCATTCGCGGGGAGTACCATGCGGGAATCCAGGCATTGCGGCAAGCGCTCGCCGAGGCCACCGCCAGCGGGTTGCTCGGAGCCAACATCCTGAACAGTGGTTTCAGCCTGCAGATTCACCTGCATCCCAGTGCGGGACGTTACATCTGCGGAGAGGAAACCGCGTTGATCAGTGCGCTGGAAGGGCGTCGTGCCGTGCCGCGCGCCAAGCCGCCGTTTCCACAGCGCAGCGGGCTGTGGGGACGCCCCACGGTGGTCAACAATGTCGAGACACTCTGCAATGTGCCGCACATTCTGCGTAATGGCGTGGATTGGTACCTGTCGCTGAGCCGTAGCGATGCGCATGGTGGCACCAAGATCTATGGCGTCAGCGGGCGGGTTTGTACACCTGGCGCATGGGAGATGCCGCTGGGCGTATCAGCGCGGGAAGTCATCGAGGGCCGCGCCGGAGGCATGCGGGCGGGCGTGCAACTGCGTGGCTTCCTGCCGGGTGGCGCCTCGACTGACTTTCTCACAACAGAACATCTCGATGTGCCACTCACCTATGAAGCGGTGTCCAAAGCCGGCAGCCGTCTCGGGACCGGCACCATGATTCTGCTCGACGACCAGACTTCCGTCGTGGGCATGTTGCGTAACCTGGAACATTTTTTCGCCCAGGAGTCCTGTGGCTGGTGCACGCCGTGTCGGGATGGACTGCCGTGGATCGAATCAATGCTCGGGGATCTGCTGGCGGGCCGCGGCCAGCATGGAGACTTGCAAGTACTCGAAGAGTATTGCGTAACGCTGGGACCGGGAAAGACATTTTGCGCGCATGCTCCGGGCGCTGTGGAGCCGCTGCAAAGCGCACTCCGCTATTTCCGGGCGGATTTCGAGGCCCTCATTCCACAAGCAGATCTGATCGGTAGCGGAGCCTGAGCGTGGTACGTATTCAGGTGGACGGACAGTCGCATGAGGTCGAGGCCGGCGGCAATGTGCTCGAAGCCTGTCTGGAACTCGGATACGACCTGCCGTATTTCTGCTGGCACCCGGCGCTCGGGTCGGTAGGTGCCTGCCGGCAGTGTGCGGTGATCCAGCTGCCAGATCAAAGCGAGCAGCCCGGTCGCATCGTGATGGGGTGCATGACGCCGGTGCAGGACGGCATGCGGCTGTCACTGCAGGCGGAGCCTGCGGTGGCGTTCCGGGAGCAGGTGGTCGAACTGCTGATGACGAACCACCCGCACGACTGTCCGGTCTGCGAGGAGGGCGGTGAGTGCCACCTGCAGGACATGACGCTGATGACCGGGCATCACACACGACGCTATCGCGGCCGCAAGCGCACCCATCGCAATCAGGACCTGGGACCGTTCATTAATCACGAAATGAACCGCTGTATCGCCTGCTACCGTTGTACGCGCTTTTACCGGGACTATGCCGGAGGGACCGATCTGCAGGTGCAGGCGTCTGCCAATCGGGTCTACTTCGGTCGGGCGGAGGAGGGCGCACTGGAGAATCATTTCAGCGGCAATCTCGTGGAAGTGTGCCCGACCGGGGTTTTCACCGACCGCGTTTTCAGTGCGCACTATGCGCGCAAATGGGATTTACAGACATCGCCGTCCATCTGCATGCATTGTTCGCTGGGTTGCAACGTCACTCCGGGGGAGCGGGCAGGCTCCTTGCGCAGGGTGCAGAATCGGTATCACGCTGCCATCAACGGCTATTTCCTGTGTGACCGCGGGCGTTATGGCTGGCAGCACGTGCAGACCGGCGCGCGCCTGCGCAACGTGCGCAAGAAACAGGATGGTGTGTGGCAGGATGTGCCGGCTGAAACGGCTTTTGCCGGGCTGCCGGGCCCGCGGAAACTGCTGGGCATCGGCTCACCACGGGCTTCGGTGGAAGCCAACTTCGCGCTGCGCGAACTGGTCGGGGCGGAGTCATTTTCCATGGGCGTCAGCCGTCGGGAACGCGCGGTGCTCCGGGTGTGCTGGGAGATCCTGCGCAACACTGCGGCCCGGGTGGTCAGCCTGCGCGAAATCGAACAGGCGGATGCCGTACTGGTGCTGGGGGAGGACCTCGCCCACAGTGCGCCCCGCATGGCGCTTTCGGTACGTCAGGCAACCCGCAATGCCGGCTTCGCCCGTGCAGACGCAGCCGGCATCCCGCGTTGGCAGGACCAATCAGTGCGCACGCACGCACAGAACGAACGGTCGCCCCTGCTGGTGGCGCACACGTATGAAACAGAACTGGATTCAATTGCCACTGCGTCCCTCCAGGCGGATCCGGGGCAGATTGAAAACATCGCGCGCGCGATTGCCCACAAACTGGACCGTCGGGCGCGGAAGGGCCCGCGTCTGGACGGGGCAGCAGGTGCATTTGTACAGGCGGCGGTGCAGGCATTTTCCGGTGCGAGGAGCCCGGTGGTGATCTGCGGAACCAGCCTGCGCTCGGAGAATCTCCTGGAAGCCTGCGCCAACATTGCGCATGGCCTGCAAGCCCGCGGCACACAGGTCGGGCTGGCGATGGTGATGCAGGAATGCAACAGCCTGGCAGCGGCCATGCTCGGCGGCACTTCGCTGGAGGCCATCGCCGAACAGGCTGCTGATGCAACGCTGCTCGTGCTGGAGAACGACCTGTATCGCCGCATGCCGCCGGAACGCGTGCAGGATCTACTGCACAACGCGGATGAAGTCATCGTGTTTGACCATCTCCAGACCGCCACGGTGCAGGCCGCAGATCGGGCGGTGCCCGTCGCAGCGTTCGGCGAGGGCGATGGCTCGTACGTCAATCAGGAAGGGCGTGCGCAACGGGCCTTTCAGGTGTTTCTGCCCGCGGCACCGATCCGGGAAAGCTGGCGCTGGCTGGCCGACCTCGCACGCGCACTGAATCTGCGAGACCGGGTGCCCTGGACGCGCCAGGACCAGGTGGTCGAGGCCTGTGCAGAGCGCCTCCCGGCATTCTCGCGCCTGCCCGAAGCTGCACCGGACGCCACGTTTCGCATGCATGGACAGCGGATACCCCGTCAGCCCCATCGCTACAGCGGACGGACCGCACTGCATGCCGGCCGGAGCGTACATGAACCCCAGCCCCCGCTGGATCCAGACACGCCCCTGAGTTGGTCCATGGAAGGCTGGGCAGGCCAGCGTCCGCCCGCGCTGATTGCATCCACCTGGTCACCCGGCTGGAATTCTGTGCAGTCCTGGAACAAGTTCCAGGACGAGATTGGCGGTTCGTTGCGCGGCGGAGACAGCGGCGTACGACTGTTGTCGGGCGGTGAGTCCGATGCCGCCTGGTACGCCTATGGGGACGCGCCGGACCAGCCTGCGGCCGGCCTGTGGATTGTTGCGCGACCGGACTTGTTTTCTGCGGAGGAGTTGAGTGCGCAGGGTGATGCGATCCGGCAGCGCCAGATCCCGCCGCACTGTGCACTGCACCCGGAGGATGCCGGCGCACTCGGTTTGCAGGACACTGACCTGGTGAACGTGACACTGGCGGACGGCTCCGTCTGTCAGCTGCCGTTACGACTCACGGGCAGGGTCGCACCCGGGGTGGCCTGTGTGCCGCTGGACGCGGAACGCGCCCATTGGGATTTGCCTGCGCGTGGGCAGGTCCGCGCGCTCGGAGCGCAACGGTGAATCTGTATCTGTTCATTCCGCTGCTGGTCCTCGGCCTGGTCGTCTCAGCAGCCATATTGACCTGGGTCGAGCGTCGCATGCTCGGAGTCTGGCAGGACCGCCATGGCCCCAACCGGGTTGGGCCATTCGGCACCCTGCAATGGGCTGCTGACATGATCAAGATCATCACCAAGGACGACTGGATCCCACCGTTTGTGGACAAGCCGACCTTTGTGCTCGCTCCGCTGATTGCGATGGGTGCCGTACTGACCGCGTTTGCCGTGGTGCCTCTGAGTCCGGACCTGGTGGTGCTCGACATCAATGTCGGACTGCTCTTTTTTCTCGCCATGACATCCTTGGGCGTGTACAGCGTGCTGCTCGGCGGCTGGTCCTCAAACAGCAAGTACGCACTGCTTGGTGGGATGCGTTCCAGTGCCCAGATGATTTCCTATGAGGTGTTCATGGGTCTTTCCCTGATGGGCGTGGTCATGCTGACCGGCTCTTTCAGCCTGGTCGATATCGTGCATGCGCAGGAAGACGGCTGGTTCTGGCTGCCCCAGTTGCTGGGGCTGGCGGTATTCCTGGTCGCAGGCATCGCGGAAACGCACCGCCTGCCGTTTGACCTGCCGGAAGCGGAGCATGAGCTCGCAGCGGGCTTCCATACCGAGTATTCCGGCATGAAGTTCGGCATGTTCTTCGTCGGTGAATACGTCGGCGTGATCCTGATTTCCGCCATGATTGTCACCTTGTTTTTTGGAGGCTGGCTGGGGCCGTTGCTGCCGCCCCTGTTTTGGTTTCTGCTGAAAACCACGCTCCTGGTGCTGTTTTTTATCCTGCTGCGTGCCGCGCTGCCACGGCCACGCTACGACCAGTTGATGGGCTACGGCTGGAAGGTGCTGCTTCCGGTTGCGCTCCTGAATCTGGTCGCAACCGGATTCCTGGCACTTCTGAACGGGGAGAGTGGGTGAAACTGCCGGATGATTTGCCGGTCTGGAGCCAGATCCGGACTTTGTGGCGCGTTTTTGTACACCTTTGGGCGAAGCGGGAGACGGTGCAGTACCCGGAGCAGATGCCCTACCTTGCACCGCGCTATCGCGGCCGCATTGTGCTGACCCGCGATCCGGACGGTGCCGAGCGGTGCGTGGCGTGCAACCTGTGCGCGGTCGCCTGCCCGGTGGACTGTATCGCACTGCAGAAAGGCGAACAGAAAGATGGGCGCTGGTATCCGGAAAGCTTCCGGATCAATTTTTCGCGCTGCATTTTCTGCGGTTTGTGCGAGGAAGCCTGCCCGACCTACGCGATCCAGCTCACACCTGATTTCGAACTGTGTGAGTACGATCGTCAAAATCTGGTGTACGAAAAAGAACACCTGTTAATCAATGGCGTGGGCAAGTATCCGGGTTACAACTTCTACAAGGTTGCCGGGAAGCAGGTGTCCGGGAAGGACAAGGGCGAGGCAGAGAACGAGTCGCCACCCATCGACGTGCGGAGCCTGCTGCCATGACTTTCTACATTGCCGCTGCCGTTGCCCTGCTGGCGACGCTGCGCGTCATTACCTGCGCTGTGCCGGTGCACGCCTTGCTCTATCTGGTGGTGTCCCTGCTCGCGGTCGCGGTCGTGTTTTACGCGCTCGGCGCGCCCTTCGCCGCCATGCTCGAAGTCATCATCTATGCCGGGGCGATTGTTGTGCTGTTTGTCTTCGTGGTCATGATGCTAAACCTCGGGGAGGAAACCGTCGCGCGCGAACGGGGCTGGCTGTCTCCATCGATCTGGTTCGGGCCGGGCGCGCTCAGTGCAGTGCTGCTCGCCACCTTGCTTTGGACCTTTTCTGCCGGGGATGCCACGGCACTGGAAGGCACGCCCGTACCGCCCAAGGCGGTAGGCCTGGCGCTCTTCACACGCTACGCACTGGTCGTGGAGCTTGCCTCCCTGTTGCTGCTTGCCGCCCTTGTGGGCGCGTTTCATGTCGCACGGGTCGGGCAGTCCCGGGAGCCCAGGCCATGACTGCCATCCCGCTGTCGCACAGTCTTATCCTGGCCGGCATCCTGTTCTCGCTCGGCATGACCGGTGTGCTGGTCCGACGGAACCTGATCTTCATGCTGATGAGCCTGGAGGTCATGCTCAATGCGACCGCGATTGTGTTCGTGGCGGCCGGTTCCCACTACGGCCAGCCGGACGGTCAGGTCATGTTCCTGCTGATCCTGACGCTCGCGGCTGCCGAAGTGGCGATTGGTCTGGCGCTGGTGCTGCAGGTTTTCCGGCACTTTCGCACTGTGGATGCCGATGCGCTCAGCGAATTGCGGGGGTAGGGCGGTTGGAACACTTGCTTGCCCTGATTCCCGCCCTGCCACTGACTGGCTTTCTACTGCTCGCTTTCGGTCGTTTCGCCAACCCCGTCGCCGCCTGCATCGGTGTGGGCTCCGTCACGGGCGCCTTTCTTGTGACGGTGCTGCTGACGGCAGCATCCGGGGCGTTTGAGGGGCAGCACGTGCTGCTGCAGCAGGACCTGTGGGAGTGGCTTACCCTCGGTTCGTTCTCTGGATCGATCGGTTTCCACCAGGACGGGCTTGCACTGACGCTGTTCTGGGTGATTACCGTGGTGGGC
>JBFKXW010000135.1:0-7246 GCA_041637915.1 Pseudomonadales bacterium
GCACCGCCCCACGCTGCGGATTGCCCATCACCCGAAGAGCAAAGTGGCGCCCCAGCCCGGCCCGGGGGGCTGGAATGTCGCTATGCTTGAGTTGTTGAACGCGTTGGAACTGGACTGATGGGTGACTTCTACCAGAACGGCATCATCACAAATTTTCACAATCTGCGGCAGCGTGACCTGTCGGCGATTGAAGAGGACCTCCGCCGTTTCGCGCAGCGCCGACCGCTGACCCTGGTACTCCCGTCGCTGTTCTCCGAACTGGAAGGCGCGGCGCTGAAGAACATCATCCGGGAATTGTAGGGTGCCGACTGGCTCACGCAGATCGTCATCGGGCTGGATCGTGCCGATGGGAAGCAGTTCCAGTTTGCCCGCCGCTTTTTTGGTGACTTACCGCAGCGGCACCGCATCCTGTGGCACGACGGGCCACGTCTGCGGGCGCTGGATGAGGAACTGAGAAATGAAAAGCTCGCCCCATCGGAGCCTGGCAAGGGTCGGAATGTCTGGTACTGCTTCGGCTATGTGCTGGCCAGCGACCTCAACGGTGCGGTTGCACTGCATGACTGCGACATCGTCACCTTCGAACGCGGCCTGCTGGCACGGCTGATTTACCCGGTCGCCAGTACGGACTTCAGCTATCAGTTCTGCAAAGGCTATTACGCCCGCATCGCCGACGGCCAGTTGAAGGGCCGGGTCAGTCGCCTCATGGTCACGCCGTTGTTGCGCGCCCTGAAGAAGATGTACGGACCCATTCCCTACCTGGAGTATCTGGACAGCTACCGCTATCCGCTGGCCGGTGAATTCTCCATGCGCACCGATGTACTGGATGACATTCGCATTCCCGGGGACTGGGGCCTGGAAATTGGCATCCTTTCCGAAGTACACCGCAATTACACCACCAAGCGCCTGTGCCAGGTCGATATCACCGACGTCTACGATCACAAGCACCAGCCGCTCTCCGAAGAGGACCCGCAGGCCGGCCTCTCGCGCATGAGCCGCGACATCGCGCTGGCAATCTTTCGCAAGATGGCCACGCTCGGCACCCAGTTCAACCGGGAATCATTCCGTACCATCAAGGCGACCTACTACCGCGTCGCGCTCGACCTGATCGAAACCTACTACGATGATGCCCGCATGAACGGCCTGAGCACGGACCGGCATGAGGAAGAGCGGGCGGTCGAACTGTTTGCAGCCAACCTGATGGAAGCCGGAGGACACTACCTGGACCACCCCATGGAACAGCCCTTCCTGCCCAGCTGGAACCGGATTCGCGCAGCCTGCCCGAACCTGCTGCAGCGGCTGTACGCCGCCGTGGAGGCCGACTTTGAGGACAGCGCCTGAGGCCCAGCTAGACCGCCAGCAGCCACATGGATTGGTATGGATCCAGCCGGATCTTGTCTGCCCCGCTGGCAAGGCTGCGACCACTGATCAGGTCCTGCCAGTGCCCGGTGTGACCGAGGATGGGATCCGGACCGGTAAACACCTGTACCGAGCGGGTCACATTGTGGAGTGCCAGCAGATGACGGCGTCCTTCCGGATGTCGCCGTTCAAAAGCAAACAGGCCAGCATCCGCTGACAGCACGCGCTGTTCTGCGATCGGATCAAAGCAGGGCTCCGCCGCACGCACGCGGATCAGCCGACGCAATTCTCCAAACACAACCCGCTGCGGTGTGCGCTCGGCCCGGAGCAGTGGATCCAGATCGGCACGCTCCCACTGCTTGCGGTTGATGGAACGCAGGCGGCCGGTACGCTCCACGCCTTCCATATCATTGCCGGTGGCCAGCAAACTATGGATGTAAATTGCCGGCACGCCCTGCAGACCGAGCAGGATCAACTGTGAGCAGAGAAAGCGGCTGATCTGCCAATCGTCGGCACCTGCGTATGTGCCCGACATCGCATCAAACCAGGAGATGTTGATCTCATAGGGATGGTCCCGCCCGTCGGGCCCGGCCCGCATGGAGACAAACCCCCCGAAACTGTGCATCGCATGCAGCAGGCGCTCGAGCCCCTGTTCATCCAGAATCCCCTCCAGTGCACGCACCCCGACCCCGTCATGACTGGCCAGGAAGTTGAAGTATGTACAGCCGGGCGGCGGCGCGGGCAGTGCGCGCATCCAGTGATTCAGGCACCCCGGATCCTCACTCAGCATGGTTTCCAACAACAGTGGCGGCAGCGGAAACTGGTAGACCATATGGGCTTCATCGCCCTGCCCGAAATAACTGAGATTCTCCGGGCTCGGCACATTGGTTTCGGTCAGCAGCAGGCTGCCCGGTGCCACATGTTCCGCGATGCGCCGCAACAGTCGCACGACGGCATGCGTCTGCGGCAGATGAATACACCGGGTGCCGACCTCTTTCCACAGAAAGGCAATGGCATCGAGGCGCACAATCCGCGCACCATGCCGCAGGTAATCCACCAGAATACCGGCGAACATGACGAGCACATCGGGATTGGCAAAGTTGAGATCAATCTGGTCTTCTGAAAATGTTGCCCAGAGGTGCCTCGTCCCGCGGCGGGTTTCCACCGGCGTCAGCAATGGTGAGCTGCGGGGCCGCACCACTGCCGAGAGATCCGTGTCCGGCCCCACCTCAATGAAGAAGTCGCGACCCGGGCCGCTGTTGGCCAGATAGTCGGCGAACCAGAGACATTCCCTTGAGACGTGGTTGATCACGAGGTCGAACATCAGCGAAAACTCGCTGCCCAACGCGTGCACATCCGGCCAGTCCCCCAGCACGGGATTGACCCGGTCATAATGGATCACTGCAAATCCATCGTCGGAGCTGTACGGGTAAAACGGCAAAAGATGAATGGTGCTGAACACACCGCGCAGTTCCTGTGCGGCGAACTCGCCCAGCACCCGCAGCGGTGCTGCGTCGCCGTCCCGCAATGAGTCGCCATAGGTGATCAGCACCACATCCCGCGCGGTCAGCCGGTCTCTTGCCGGCAGCGGTTCTCCGCGACCCGCGACCACCGTCGCAATACGCATAGCGACCTCGCCAGCCTGCCCGCCATACAGCAGGGACAGATCCGCCTGCAGTGCGCTGGCCAGCGCCGCATCGACCACCGGGTGCTGCTTGTCGGCTGTCATCTCTTCTCCTCCGTCCAAGACCGGCTGGCATCCCTCCAGATCGATCCGTATAGTCTGATGCCAGTCCATTCGCAACTCGTGACGCATCATGCCAGAAGCGCAAAACGGTCGCTCCATCATCCACAAATGCCTGTTTCCGGTGGCCGGGTATGGCACCCGGTTTCTGCCTGCCACCAAATCCATGCCGAAGGAAATGCTGCCTATCGTCAGCAAGCCGCTGATCCAGTACGCAGCGGAGGAAGCCATGGAGGCTGGCCTGACCGACCTCGGCTTTGTCACCGGACGGAACAAGCGCGCCATTGCTGATCACTTTGACATCAGTTACGAACTCGAAAAGGAAATCGCAGGGAGCGGCAAGGAACGGCTGCTGGACAGCATCAATCAGGTGATGGAGAACTGCACCTTCACCTACACACGCCAGCGTCGCATGCTGGGGCTGGGACATGCCGTGCTGACTGGTGAGACCATGATCAACGACCAACCCTTCGGGCTGGTCCTGGCAGACGATCTCTGCGTGACTGAAAACGGCACCCCGGGTGTGCTGGCCCAGCTGGTTGAACTTTACCGGCAGTTCCGCTGCACGATTCTGGCTGTGCAGGAAGTGCCGGAGTCGGAGATTCACAAGTACGGCGTTGTTGCCGGTGAGGCCCTCAAGGAAAATATCATCCGGGTCACCGACATGATTGAGAAGCCGAGTGCGGACAAGGCACCCAGCAATCTGGCCGTGATTGGGCGCTACGTCCTCACACCCGATATTTTCGACATCATCCGTGAGACTGAGGCGGGGACCAATGGTGAGGTGCAGATCACCGACGCCATCCTGACCCAGGCGAATCAGGGCTGCGTGATGGCATACAAGTTCAAGGGCCGTCGCTTTGACTGTGGCAGCATCGATGGATTCGTCGAAGCCACCCGCTGGGTACACGAGCACAGCTAGCAAACGTTTGCGTGCGGGCCCTGTGTACCCACGCGATGTGCTCGTGCCGATCAGTTTCTTTTGAAGCGGGTATCGTCGCCAGTCTCACTGCCCAGCATGGTGTAGCCACGACCCTGGTCGAGCAGGTCAGACTCCCGGCCCGGCGCCAGTTCCGAGATTTGCTGTAGAAAAATCGGGTGGGTGAGACCCATGCCGATGAAGGCGTTCTGATAGCTCGCAAATATCGCGGAACAAAGGGATTCCTTTTCTCCTGCACTGAATCCACGTCCGGTAGCATCGCCCATATTCAGGACATCCAGTTCGGACTGGCGCAGCAACTGGATGGCCAGTTGCTCACAGAGATCCAGCAGCAGGTCGATCTCGGTATCAATCTCCTGCCGCGACATCCCGGCAGTCATGTGGGATAGCTCCAGGGAATCCAGGCGTGCATGCTGGGCCTCTTCCACCCAGTGCAGGTAGAAGAGCCGGCTGAAGCCCTTGTCCAGACCCTCTGGCCGGTTCCGGAAACACACCAGATAGTGACGCTGGGTCATCCACTCCAGCATGCTGATCAACAGCATGACTGCCACCGGGGAAAAGGAGCAGATGTTTTTCGCCACCTCCACCTCATTCCGGATCACCCGGAGCGGCATGCCATAACGCACACTGAACGCCTGCTTGAAACTTTCAAACAGTGACTGATGCTTGATTTCCTCATCACAAAAGCGCAGCAGAGCACGCATGGCGACCGGGTTCCGGTGCAGGTGCCTCGTACTTTGTTGTATCACCTGCCGGATGATGAACTCTTCAACAAACTGGAAAATATGCGCGTAGCCGTGACTTAGCAGATGGTTGTAGATGCGCAGTTCACGGGCGTTCAGGAACTGCAGGCCCACGGTGCATACGAGGGTGTCCGGGAGGAAGTTCCGGTCAAAGTCGTAGGCGATGTCCCGGCTTTCCTCATCCAGGGACCAACTGACCTGTTCAGACTGCCGAACACACTGCTCATAGCCAATTTCAGAACGTAATAACGCCATGTTATTTCCCGCCGAATGTCCGCGCTGTGCAGCCCGACGCCGCTCCCTGCAAACAAACGTAAAGGGATGCCATGCGTCCTGCCGTTCCGGTCGGGACTTCGCACAGGGACCGGCTCCTGCAAGGCCTGAGATTCGCGCTAAGATGCTCAGGCTTCCGTGAAATATAGTGTACTGCTCATCTTGGACAATTTATACGCGCAATTTCTGCAGCACCCCCTGCTGTTTCTCACCATTCCGGTCGCTGCTGCAGCACTCGGTTGGGCGGCCAGTGCACTGGCCCTGCGGTTACTGTTTCATCCGCTTGATTTCATTGGCGTTCCGCCCTATCTGGGCTGGCAGGGCGTGCTCCCACGCAACAAGCACAGGCTGTCCGGCGACATGGCGGAACTGCTCGCGCGCAAGGTGCTGCCCCCCGAGGAACTGTTCCAGCGGGTGGATGCAGACATCCTGGTGCATGCGGTCGAGCGCCCCCTGCTCCGACTGGCCGATGAGGTCATCGACGACGTCATGACGGAACATCAGCCGGCGCTGTGGACGGTGCTGCCGGTGCCGGTGAAGCGGCGGATCGTCAAACAGGTGGGCCGCGAGATTCCGGCCCAGGTTCGGGAAGTGCTGGATGCCGTTCGCACTGATCCGGGCTCCGTGCTGGATGTCCGGCATTTTGCCAGCTCCCGGGTGCCCCACGAGAAGCGCCTGCTGACGGAACCGGTCCTGCTCCCGGCCCGGCAGGAACTGGCCCTGATCCGTCGCTACGGACTGCTCATCGGGGCTGTACTCGGCATTCTGGAGCTGGTCTGGTGGATTCTCGCGCCCGGTCACTGGACGCTGCCCGCTCTCGGCATGGGCATCGGTGGCCTGACGGCGTTTCTGGCAATTTTTCTGCTGTTCGAACCGCGCCAGGGGCTGCGCATTTTTGGCCAGATCGTGGCCGGTGTCCTGCCCGCCAGGCACCATGAGATCGTCTCGGCCTACACCCGCGCTGCGGCAGACACTCTGCTGACGGGACGCCACATCACCCAGGAAATCCTCACCGGTCCCGGCGCAGCAAACATGGAGCAACTCATCACCCGCAGCGTCAACCGGGCGCTGGATGAGCGCTCCGGTCTGCTGCGCACCTACATCAACATGCGGGACGGGCCGGGCGGCTATGACGCCATCAAGGCGGCCACCGCTGTGCAGGTCATGAAACGCCTGCCGCAGTCTGCCCGGGAAATCGAGCGGGCGCTGCAAAGAACGCTGCAAGTGGATACGCTGTTGCAGGAGCGCAGCGATCAAATCACCGCGGATGAATTCACTGCAGTGCTCCGGCCGGTGATCCTGCAATACCGTCCGGTACTGGTTGGCGCTGGCGCCCTGTTGGGACTGGGGCTTGGCTTGGTACAGTCCTTCTATACTTTTGCCGGCATGGTTGCCGGCTGATCCCCGCGCCGGAGGACCTGACTAGCGTTTGCGCAACTGATAGTGCGCCAGGCTCACCGCCACGACCTCGCCCCGCTGGTTTTTCAGTTCGGCTTCCAGGGCGTATTTCGCCTTGCCGTTTGCATCGGCTTCCGCCTGCAGGCGCTCGATCTCCGCCTCGTCCAGATGCACTTCAACGCTCACCGGACCCGTCGCAGGCGCCAGAAAACGGATGTTCATCTCGGTCACGATCGGATAAAACCGGCGGGTATCGAAAGAACTCAGAAACAGCGCACCGCCCGGGACCTCGGCCAGGGTAAACAGAGCGCCCGCGTACATCGTGCCGATATGATTGCGGTTCCCCTTCAGGGGCATGCGCAGGCGTGCTGTGCCACGTTTCAGGGCCTCGACACGTAACCCGGTGCGCCGCACGAAACCGATGCCGCGCTCCAGCAACTGCCGGTTGATGAACGGGCGGATCGGTTCGCCATATCGCTCGAACCAATCCAGGGATTTCGATCGTACGCTGGCCAGTGCGTCCATGCGGGGGAGCCCCTTTTCCACAGTGTGGCGCCAAACTACCCCGAACAAGTACGGGCAAACAAGCTGAAGCCGGCTCGGCTTCCTGCGGTCAGTTCTTCAGGGGGCGACCGGTACGGAACACCCAGCCAATCACGGCCAGACTGCCCAGCAGGATGACGCCGATCATGCCGAGACTGATGGCCAGACTGACATCCGCAGTGCCATAAAAACTCCAGCGGAAACCACTCACGAGGTAAACCACCGGGTTGAAAAGCGAGAGTGTCTGCC
>JBFKXW010000136.1:0-7236 GCA_041637915.1 Pseudomonadales bacterium
ATGGTGGTCGACATCGGCGGTGGTACCACCGAGATCGCCCTGATTTCTCTCAACGGCATCGTGTATTCGGAGTCTGTGCGCGTCGGCGGTGACAAGTTTGACGATGCCATTGTGCAGTACGTGCGCCGCAAGCACGGCAGCCTGATCGGTGAAGCAACGGCTGAACGCATCAAGCAGGAAATCGCCGTGGCGGTGCCCAGTAACCAGGTGCGTGAGATTGATGTGCGCGGCCGCAACGTGGCAGAGGGCGTGCCCCGCAGCTTTTCACTGAACAGCAACGAAATTCTCGATGCGCTGCAGGATGCGCTGGCGTCCATCGTGGATGCAGTGAAGAGTGCGCTGGAGCAATCTCCTCCGGAACTGGCATCGGATATTGCCGAGCGCGGTGTGGTCCTCACGGGCGGCGGTGCGCTGCTGCGTGATCTGGACAAGCTGCTGAGTGCAGAGACCGGCCTGCCGGTGATCGTCGCCGAAGATCCCATGACCTGTGTGGCCCGCGGTGGTGGCAAGGCGCTGGAAATGATGGATCTGCATACGTTTGACCTGCTCTCCACAGACTGACGCGCGGCGAATCGCGTCCGTGGGTGTGATCGCCCCGGGCCAGTCACTTCTTACACGGAAACAACGTTCAGCCCGCACGGGTCGGGGCGCCATCGCGCGCCTGCTCGTGTTGCTGTTTTCTCTGCAACAGGCGTTTCCGCTGGGCATAATGCCCGCTGGCAGTGCCCAGGGTGGCTTGCTGCAACTGTGCCCGTCGGTATTTCCTGCGGCTGTCCTCGCCGCCAGCCATCCGCACCATGGTCATCACGAAGATTCGTCGGCCGCGGAGGCGTTCTCCAGCGGGGATTGCCAGTTCAGCTCCCTGTTGTCATCGGCGATTACACCGGATGCCGGCGTCGGCCCGTCGCCCCGGCCGGCCGGGCAACTGCCGGACTCCGTCCTCCCAGGCTTGCCGGCGATGCGTGCCTGGTTCACGCCTGGCCCACGTGCGCCCCCCGTTCTCCTCACCTGATCCGACGAAGGCGCGCCGGCTGAGCGCGCAATTTCCAACGTTCCATCCATGAGGTGAACCGCATGCGTGTCCTTCAAGCCGCCATCCTGTCGATGGCTTTGCTGCAAACCATTCCCGTCTTGGCAGATGCTGATTCCCAGCCGAGCTATCCCGACACCCATGCGCCCATTGGCGTGATGGGTGATCACATGCACAGTGCCGGCGAGTGGATGTTTTCCTATCGCTACATGTTCATGCACATGGACGGCAGCCGGGATGGCAGCGACTCGCTGTCGCCGGCAGAAATTGCCACCACAGAGCCCAACCCCCATGCCGGTCCGGCCACCTTGCGCGTCGTGCCTCTGCGCATGGACATGGAAATGCACATGCTCGGCGCCATGTACGCACCCCACGAAGACCTGACGCTGATGTTCATGACCAGTTATCAGCGCAAGGTGATGGAGCATCGAACGTTTGCCGGCGGAGCCGGCACAGCCGTGCGTGGCCATTTCACCACCGTGTCTGAGGGGGTCGGTGACACCAGCGTGTCCGGGCTGTTCCGCCTGCGGAAGGCGCAGCACCGGGACATCCATCTGAATCTCGGGCTCAGTCTGCCGACTGGATCGATCACCGAGTCCGACTCAGTGCTGACGCCCATGGGCACCCGCCCGACCCTGCGTCTTCCCTATCCCATGCAACTGGGCTCCGGCACCTACGATCTGATCGCCGGTGCGACCTACAACGGGTGGGAAGGGCGCCAGCGCTGGGGTGCCCAGTATCTGGGTCGTTTCCGGCTGGGTCGCAATAATGAAGGCTATTCGCTGGGCGATATCCATTCCGCATCCGCCTGGACCAGCTACCGCTTTACGCCGCTGCTGAGTGGCGCCTTGCGACTCCATGCCCGCGTGCAGGGACAGGTCGACGGGATGGACGACCGCGTCACCGCACCGGTGCAAACCGCTGACCCGGACAACCAGGGAGGGCGTTCCCTGGATCTTGGCCTGAGTCTGAATCTCGGCCCGGTTGCCAATGACGCACGCGGGCTGCGCTTTGCGCTGGAGTTCCTGCAGCCGCTGCATCGTGATCTCAATGGGCCGCAACTGGAGACCGACTGGAGCCTGGCGCTCGGGATGCAAAAGAGTTACTGACGGCCGGAGGGCATCAAAACGCGTCGGGCAGCCTGTTAGAATGGCCGCTTTCGCACAGCCGGAGCCGGCCGATCAAAACGATCTTCACGGAAGAGCGGGGTGACCTGCAGCGATTCCTGATTCTGGCTGCGCTGTCGGTTGCGCTGATGCTTGCCGATGCACGGCTGGCCCAGATGACGGTGGTCCGGTCCGGGCTGGTGCTGGCCGTCTCGCCCTTGCAGTGGGTAATTCAGTTGCCTGGTCGAACGATCCGCTGGGTTTCCGAAGGGTTGACCTCGCGGGCGGATCTGGAAGCCGAGAACGCGCGCTTATTGGCGCGCAACCTGGTGCTGGAGGGCAAGTCACAGAAGCTCGTCTCCATGGAGGCGGAAAACATCCGGCTGCGCATGCTCCTGAACGCATCGGACTCCCTGGATGAGTCGGTGATGGTGGCGGAGGTGATCGCGGTGGATCCGGATCCCTTCACCCACAAGATTTTTATCGACAAGGGCTCCCGGCATGGGGTGTTTGAGGGGCAGCCGGTGCTCGGTGCGACCGGCCTGATGGGGCAGGTGGTGCAGGTGGACCCGTATGCCAGCCGGGTGCTGCTGATCACGGACAGTAATCACGCGATCCCGGTGCAGGTGGCGCGCAACGGCATTCGTGCCGTCGCGATTGGAACCAGTTCCACCATGAGCCTGGAGCTGGTGCACGTCCCGGATACGGCGGACATCCGCGTGGGTGATTCGCTGATCAGTTCCGGCATGGGGCTGCGGTTTCCAGCCGGCTACCCGGTCGCGGTGGTTTCCGACATCAAACACCATCCGGGGCGGCCTTTCGCGGAGGTCCGCGCCACACCGACAGCGGAACTGGATCGCGGCCGTTACGTGCTGGTGGTGTTCTCCGAACGCTCGCGTGCGCCCGTCGCGGGCGGGCCAGGTGACGCGGATGACCCTGAGGCTGCAAACGGGGAGGGCATGCCCTGATGGAAGGTCGGCCCGGCGACAGCCTGCTTATCGTGATCAGCTTCCTGGTGGCGGTGATGGTGTACAACATGCCGCTGCCGCACGTGATCGAGTACGGTCGGCCTGAATGGGTGTCCCTCGTCCTTTTGTACTGGGCCGTGGCACTACCCAATCGCATCGGGCTTGCCGCTGCCTGGGCCATTGGGCTCATACTCGATGTGCTCAGCGGCGCCGTGCTCGGGCGCAGCGCGCTCGCTATGCTGCTGCTCGCGTTTCTGGCCAAGCGTCTTTATCAGCGACTGCGTATGTTTCCGGCGCTGCAACAGGCACTGATCGTGTTTCTGGTGATCGGCCTGCAATTGCTGTTGCTGCACTGGATCGACAGTTTTCACGCCGTGGTCTCGCCGCCCTACCTGTATTTGATCCCCTCTCTGACCAGCGCCTTGTTCTGGCCGTTTGTGTACTTCCTGCTGCATGCAGCGCGGTTGCGGTTCCGATAAGGCCAGCCATGTCTGAATCTGCTCAACTGGTGCTGGCGTCACGCTCGCCGAGACGTGCCGACCTGCTGCGCCAACTGGGGATGTCCATTCGCATCTGCCCGGCGGACATCTCCGAGACGCTGAATTCCACGCTCAGTCTGGCGGATGCCATTGAGGAACTTGCCCGGCGCAAGGCAGAGGCTGTGCGGGATCCCGATACAGCCGGCCTGCCCGTGCTGGGCGCAGATACGCTCGTCGTGCTGGGCGGATCGGTCCTCGGCAAGCCTGCTGATCCGGAACAGGCGGCTGACTACCTGCGCCGGCTTTCCGGCAGCCGGCATGAAGTCCTGACCGGGGTGGCCGTCGCCGGGGGCGGCAAGGTGCTATCTTGCCTCCATTGCACCCGGGTACATTTCCGCGCTTTGCAGGAAGAAGAAATACAACGCTACGTGGCGAGCGGGGAACCCATGGGAAAGGCCGGTGCCTACGGAATACAGGGCCTCGGTGGTGTATTCGTTGATCGGATTGAGGGCAGCTATACCGGCGTCATGGGGCTGCCGGTGGCAGAAACCGCCAGCCTGCTACGGCATTTCGGCATACGGATCCCGTGACCACAGGGAGTGGGGATGAGCGAAGAAGTACTGATAAATATTTCGCCGATGGAAACGCGGGTCGCGCTCATCGAAAACGGCGTGCTGCAGGAGACGTATATCGAACGGGTCTCACGGCGTGGCATCGTCGGAAACATCTACAAGGGCCGTGTTGCCCGGGTGCTGCCCGGAATGCAGGCTGCCTTTGTGGAAATCGGGCTGGAACGCGCGGCCTTTATCCATGCCGCGGACATCATCCGCGGGCGTCCTGCCGGGGAGAACCGGGAAGGACAGAGCGAGAGCATCAATGACCTCCTGAAGGAAGGGGATGCGCTGGTCGTACAGGTCACCAAGGATCCGATCGGGACGAAGGGTGCACGCCTGACGGCACAGATTTCCATTGCCAGCCGTTTTCTCGTTTACATGCCCAGTTCGGACCATATTGGCGTGTCCCAGCGGATCGAAGACATCGAGGAGCGGGATCGGCTGAAAGCGGCCGTGTCGGAAGTCGCCGGTGAAGAGCCCGGCGGTGGGCTGATTCTGCGTACGGCGGCAGAAGGGGTCGCCGAGGAGGATCTGCAAAAAGACGTACGCTATCTGCACCGCTTGTGGGCCTCGCTGCAGGCAAAAATCGAATCGGTGGATGCGCCATCCATCATTTATACGGAAATGCCGCTTTACATGCGGGCCATGCGGGATATTGTCGACGGTAACGTGGAGCGAATCCGGATTGATTCCAAGGAGAAATTCTCCGAGATCGAACAGTTTGTCAGCGAGTACGTACCGGAGGTGGTCGGTCGCGCAGAGTACTACGCGGGTGAACGGCCGATCTTCGATCTGTTCGCGGTGGAGGATGAGATCCAGAAGGCGCTGGAGCGCAAGGTGCAGCTGAAGTCTGGTGGGTACATCATCATCGATCAGACCGAGGCAATGACCACCATCGACGTGAATACCGGCGCATTTGTCGGGCGGCGCAATCTGGAGGAAACCATCTTCAAGACCAACCTGGAGGCGGCTACTACGCTGGCGCGGCAGCTGCGGCTGCGTAATCTGGGCGGCATTATCATCATTGATTTCATCGATATGGATGAAGAGGATCACCAGCGTCAGGTACTGCGTACTCTCGAGCGGGCGCTGGAAAAGGATCATGCCAAGACCAAGGTCACTGGCGTCTCTGATCTTGGCCTGGTGGAGATGACCCGCAAGCGCAGTCGCGAAAGCCTGGGACAACTGTTGTGCGAACCCTGCAGTGTCTGTCAGGGGCGTGGCACGGTGAAGACTGCCGAGACGGTCTGTTACGAGATTTTTCGCGATATCCTGCGCGAGGCGCGCGCTTACGGTACGGACACCTATATGGTGCTGGCAGCGCAGACGGTGGTGGACCGCCTGCTGGACGAGGAATCCTCGAACCTCGCGGATCTGGAGCATTTCATTGAGAAATCAATCCGTGTCCAGGTCGAAAGTCAGTACTCGCAGGAACAGTTCGATATAGTCTTACTGTAGCGCCCTGACCGGAAACCCCACTTGGCCAGAAGCTTCCTTCGTTCCGCGGTGTACCAGGCCTGGTTGACCGTCGCCCTGATGATCGTCCTGTTTGCGCTGTACATCGCGCTGGGCCGTCAGTTCATGCCGGCGATTGACCGGTATCGGGATGATATCCAGCGCATCATCAGCGCCCAATGGGGGGTACGGACGGAGCTGGGCAGCCTGGCGGGGAGTTGGGAGGGCTTCGAGCCGACCCTCGAGTTACAGGACCTGCAGGTCTTCGTGACCGCGGACGACGAGGCGCCGGCTTTTAGCATCAAGGGTCTGCGCGTGACGCTGGACAGCCTGCGCTCCCTGCTACAGCGCAACGTGGTCTTCCGCAATGTACAGATCATCGGCCTGCAACTGCATTTCAGTGAGACGCCGACTGGCTGGAAGCTCCCCGGCATGTTGCCGATGACTGGCGGCGGCGGCGGTATCGAGGCGGCGGCCGGGCCCGTGCGCTGGGTGCTGGCGCAGTCTAAGGCGGAGGTCACCGACTCCCGGATCACGCTACGGCCGCTGGCACAGGAGCCGATGGAGTTCTCCGGCGTGCGGCTGGCTTTTTTCAATCGCCAGCAGGCGCACCGGGTGGAAGGCGAACTGAAACTGCTCGGAGATGCCGGCGGCGTGCGGTTGCGGTTGCGGGGTGAGGGTGCCGGTGACCCGTTCGACACCGAGGATTTTTTCGCAGACCTGTATCTGCGGGTGGAGCAGGCCAAGTTGCGGCGGGCCCTGTTCCGCGAGCAGTTGCCGATCCTGCACCTTGCCAGTCTGGAGGGCGAGGCCGAGTTCTGGGGGTACTGGCGCGATGGAGGACTGGATTACCTGATCGGGCGCGCCCATTTGCCCCGGTCCACCTGGGTCGCCGGTGGCAACCGGCTGGAGATTCCCATTCAGGATGCATCCGCCCGTGTGGTCTGGCGTGCCGGCGATGCGGATCGTTGGTCGGTGGTGCTGGATGACATTCGCTTTTCCTGGGATGACCACCAGTCCCACATCAGCAAGGTGCGGCTGGCGAGCAATCCGCAGGAGGGTGCCCTGCAGATCACGTCGGACCGTCTGGCCCTGGGTCCCTTCAACCGGTTTCTGCTTGGCACGGGCGTTTTGCCGGACCGACTGGCTTCCGTGCTGGCAGATCTCTCGCCCAGTGGCGATCTGACCAACATACAGATCCAGCTTGCGCAGGATCCGGAGGCCGCGCCGCGCTTCCGCATCAGGGCCAACCTGCATGACGTCGGAGCCTCTGCGTGGGCGCAGGCGCCGGCTCTGTCCCGCATTGATGGTTACCTGGAAGCAACCGAGCGCCGTGGGTTCGTGGATCTCGACACCCGTGACACGTTGCTGGAGTTTCCCCGCCTGTACCCCAAGGGCTGGCAACTGGAACATGCGCGTGGCCGGATCGGCTGGAGCATCGACCTGCCGCAGATTCAGGTGCGCAGCGGTCTGTTGTCGCTGAAGCCCGTAGGAGCAGATCTGCGAGGTCGTTTCAACCTGTTTCTGCCGCAGGATGAACGGGGTCCGGAGATGTCTCTGGTGCTGGGCATTCCCTCCGCAGAC
>JBFKXW010000137.1:0-7225 GCA_041637915.1 Pseudomonadales bacterium
CTGCGCCAGATACGCATACCTCTGCATTTCCGTATCGGGCTTTAGTGTCGATCTTTTCATATCCAGCAGCAATCGGGAATGTTGCCTCATCGCAACGGCATCCTGCCTGCCCGCAGACTGAAACAGGCGCAGCCACGCCATCAACTCTGCACTCCATGCCGACCGGCAGGGGTGGGTCAACACGTACTCCCACAGCTTCTGCTGGTCAGGCACGGACAGATAGGCAGCGGTGCGCTGGGCGAGAGCAAACCCGGCCTCCAGCCAGACGCGTTCGGCGATGGCAGCGTCGCAGGACTTTTGCGCGAACAGGAGCAACGGCATCTGCAACCGCTCTTCGGCATGCTCGAAGTATTTCGATTCGCGGGTGGCGAGAAACAGCAGGGCAAGCTGCGCGCGATAGGCGTGGACGGTGCGGCCCAGATACGCATTCTGTCGGGCACCAAACAGGTTGCCAGCCCGCTCTGAAGCCGGGCCCAGTAACGCCAGCGCCGGCAAGGGAAACTCGCGCAATTCACTGAACTGTACCGGTTGGTTCAGGAAGCGTGCGCGCCCCGCGTGCAGATCGACAAACGGGAAATAATCAGAGTTCATGGGAACGGGACTTGCCGCCACGAGTTGTCTGAGGACCGCAGCACCTGCGATCCTGCGAACAGCCAGGTCGACCGGCGCGTGGATGCCAACTCGCTGCAAATGCGCCCGGAATCCCAAATTCATCAGCGCATCGAAGTTGGGCGTGCCCAGCACGCCCTCCGCCTTCGCGACAATCAGCAGGTCCCCGGAGTTGGCGTTGAAAACCTGAAAATCATCGAAATTGTTCGCAATTGCCTTGAGTACGGAAAAGGTCAGATCCAGATCAAACTCGTAGATCTGCAACCACTGGACAAAGACGCCACCCGGGCCAAGGCGGGTTCGGATATTCTGGTAGAACTCATCCGTAAACAGGCTGGACACGCCACTGACCCAGGGATTCGACGGCTCGGAAATAATGATGTCGTACTGTGCGTCATGGTTGGCCATGAAACTTTTCGCGTCGTCGATATGAATCCGGCTTCTCGGGTCCTCAAAGGCGCGCGATACGATCGGCCCGTACAGGCGCGCCGCCTCCACCATGGTGCGCTCGATTTCAATCGTATCGACCGACTGCAGGGCAGGGTTCGCCAGCACGACATGGGTTGTCAGCGCTGAGCCGATCCCGATATTTGCGACCCGGGTGGCAGCGGGATGGAACGCGACAGGGAGTGCCGCTGCGAGCACCATGGTGCTTTCATCCAGCGTGGGCGGCGCATCCGGGTCCACCTGAATAGCGGCATCCACCTTGCCGTTCGTCGAAATCGATCGAACGCCATCCGCCGACTCATACAGGCTGACACTGGCTGTCTTTCCATCCTGGTAGTACACCATCCGCGCACTTTGCGGAATCTCGGCGCGATCGGCCCGGTAGACACCGGATGCCAGCTTGCGTGGATCCAGTGAATAAAATGCCGCGACGAGCAGGATCGGCGGGAGACAGATCAGGCAGGCGGCGATCCCGTCCCGGCCACCCTGCGCACGACGACGAATGTGGTAGAGCAGAGCGATGCCTGCGAGCACATCGACGATCGCACCAATCAGAATGGTGCCTTTCAACCCAAGCACCGGGATGGTGAGATGCACAGCAGAAACCACCGCAATGATGGCGCCCAGCGTATTGAGGCTATACACGGCACCAATCGACTTCTCCTGATGCCCACCCTGAATCAGGATGTTGGTCAGCAGAGGCAGGGTCATGCCCGCGCAGAACGTCGCGGGCAGCATCAGCAGCATGGCCAGCAGGTGGCTGAAGAAATTGTAAAGCACGTAGCCGGGCAGATTGCGCTCCAGCGCCTGCAGGAGGAACTGCATCAGGCGAAACATTTCCCCGTAAAAAAGCAACGAGCCCACCGCGAACAGGGCCATCAGGAATTGCACAATGGCAAGAAACCGGACCGGGTTCCCGATCAGGTCAATTCGCTTCCGGATCCACAGACCACCCAGACTCAGGCCCAGAATAAAAGCACTCAGCATGAGTTCAAATGCATGCGTGCTCGCACCCAGCACGAGGGAAAGCATGCGAATCCAGGCCATTTCGTAATAGAAAGAGGCCGCCCCGGTCATCATGGCCACCAGCAGACACAATGGCATCAGGGCATTCGTCAGCGGCCGGTTTACGGCCTGCGCGCCACCCTGACCAACAGCGGCAGGCGCCTCTTCCCGGGCAAGCATCCAGATCAACAGGGCCAGGAACACATTGAGGAGCGCCGCGGTCATGATGGTGCCGGGCAAGCCGAGCCAGGCAATCAGCAGAAAGCCGCTGACCAGTACGCCAATCGAGGCGCCAAAGCTGTTACAGAAATACAGACTGGCGAGCGATTTCCCGGTTGTCTGCGGTGTCAGCCGCATGATCCCACCCGCCATGAGTGGGAACGTCATGCCGAGCAGGATGGACTGGGGAAGAATCAGCAATGCGGCGACTGCCAGTTTGTAAGCCTGCACCTGCACCGGCGAATCCAGCGCAGGCAATACGGTCGTGTAACTGAAATGCTGCACCCCTACGAACAATTCGTGGAACAGCAAACCAGCAATCCCGATCAGGAGTTCAATCAGCGCGTAGGTGCGAAGCAGGTTTCTCCAACCAGCGCTGCGCCGGGCCACCACCCAGGCCCCAATGGCCATGCCCCCCATGAAGATGCCGAGCACCAGCGTCTGTGCATAGGCAGCATGGCCCAGGAACAACTTCAGGTAATGGGTCCAGATGGACTCGTAGATGATCCCGGCGAAACCGGAGACGGCGAAAAGAAAGAAGTACGCAGACACCCGCCAGCGCACCTGCGCGATTTCCGTGCGGGCCGTCGCTACAGACACGGACACTGGGAATGAAAAGCTGGAAACGGTGAACCGCTACAGCTTTCCATGACACTGCTTGTACTTTTTACCAGAGCCACAGGGACACGGCTCGTTGCGACCGACCTTGCGCTCCTCACGGACATAGGGCCGTGCGGCATCGACAGGCTCACCACCTTCCGGCATCGCTTCCACCGGTGGCGCTTCATCCGCCAGAGAGCCCGCCTCTGCATGTTCGAAATGCATGTCATGGGCAAGTGCTTCCCGCCGCTGACGCTCCACTTCATCCACGTCTTCCCGGCGCGTCACCTGGATGAACGAGAGGATCCGGATGGTCTCGAGCTTGACGGTTTCCAGCAGGTCCTGGAACAGGTGGAAAGCTTCGCGCTTGTACTCCTGCTTCGGATTCTTGTGCGCGTACCCGCGCAGGTGAATCCCCTGTCGCAGGTAGTCCATGCTGGCCAGGTGATCTTTCCAGGTGTCATCCAGCACGCGCAACATGATCTGCTTCTCGATCGAACGCATCACGTCCGCACCGACCTGTTCTTCCTTTTCCTGGTAGGCCCCTTCGATTTTTTCCAGAATGCGCTGTCTCAGGGTTTCCTCGTAGAGAGACTCCTCTTTCTCAAGCCACTCCTCGACTGGCATCTTCAGGCCGAAGTCTGCATCCAGTTGTGCCTCCAGCCCGGGGATGTCCCATTGCTCTTCGAGACTGCCCGGCGCAATAAAGGCATTGATGACATTCTGCACCACATCAGAACGCACATTCCGGATCACCTCCTGAATGTCTTCTGCTTCCAGCAGTTCGCGGCGCTGCTGGTAAATCACCGTGCGCTGGTCGTTGGCCACATCATCGTATTCCAGCAACTGCTTGCGGATATCGAAGTTGCGGCCTTCCACCTTGCGTTGTGCCTTCTCGATCGAGTTGCTCACCATGCGGTGCTCAATCGCCTCGCCCTTTTCCATGCCCAGCGCCTGCATGAATCCGCGCATGCGGTCAGAGGCGAAAATGCGCATCAGGTTGTCTTCCAGCGAAAGGTAGAAACGCGAAGAGCCTGGATCGCCCTGCCGACCTGCCCGTCCGCGCAACTGGTTATCGATGCGGCGTGATTCATGCCGTTCGGTACCGATGATGTGCAGGCCGCCTGCTTCCAGCACCGCATCATGCCGCTGTTGCCACTCCGCACGGACTTCCCGCAGGCGCGTATCCGTCAGCTGATCCTTCTGGTCAGCAATTTCCGCCTCCCAGTTGCCACCCAGCACAATATCGGTGCCCCGGCCCGCCATGTTGGTGGCGATCGTCACCGCACCGGGCCGTCCGGCCTGTGCAACGATTTCCGCTTCCCGCTCGTGAAATTTCGCATTCAGAACTTCATGCGGAATCTTCTGCTTCTTCAGCACCTGTGAGAGGTACTCTGATGTCTCGATGGAAATGGTGCCCACCAGAACAGGTCGCCCCGCCTCCACGCAACCGCGGATATCCTCGATGATGGCATCGAACTTCTCTGCCATGGTCATATATACGAGATCGTTATGATCCTTCCGGACCATCGGCTTATGGGTCGGAATGACCACCACGTCCAGCCCGTAAATCTGACGAAACTCGAAGGCCTCGGTGTCCGCGGTACCGGTCATCCCGGCCAGCTTGTTGTAGAGCCGGAAATAATTCTGAAACGTGGTGGACGCAAGCGTCTGGGTTTCCTGCTGGATCGGCACCCCTTCCTTGGCCTCGACAGCCTGGTGGATCCCTTCCGACCAGCGCCGGCCCGGCATGGTGCGGCCGGTATGTTCGTCCACAATCACGACCTGCCGGTTCTGTACGATGTACTCCACGTTTTTGTGAAACAGCATGTGTGCCTTGAGTGCCGCGTGCAGGTGGTGCAACAAGCCCAGATTGGCCGGCGCATAGAGGCTGTCTTCCTCGTCCATCAGCCCGGCTTTGACGAGCCGGCGCTCCACCTCCTCCAGGCCCGTCTCGGTGAATTCCACCTGACGGCTTTTCTCGTCCAGCGTGTAATGACCGTCCTGCGCGGGCTGGCCCTCCACGGCCTCGGTCGCCGGCTGCAGGCCAGGGATGAGCTTGTTCACCTGCATGTACAGCTCGGAACTGTCCTGCGCGGCGCCGGAGATGATCAGCGGTGTGCGCGCCTCATCGATCAGGATCGAATCCACTTCGTCGACAATGGCATAGGAAAGACCGCGTTGGACTTTCTCTTCCAGCGAAAACGCCATGTTGTCGCGCAGAAAGTCGAAGCCGAACTCGTTATTCGTGCCGTAGGTAATGTCGGCCTCGTACGCTGCGCGTTTGGTGTCGGGGTCCTGCTGGGACACCACCACACCGACACGCAAGCCCAGGAATTCGTACACCGGGCGCATCCATTCCGCATCCCGGGAGGCCAGGTAATCGTTGACCGTAACAATGTGTACGCCATGGCCGGGCAAGGCATTGAGATATGCCGGCAACGTCGCCACCAGGGTCTTCCCTTCCCCGGTACGCATCTCAGCGATCTTGCCCTCATGCAGGACCATGCCGCCGATCAGCTGCACATCGAAATGGCGCATTCCCAGCGCACGACGCGCGGCCTCTCGCACCGCGGCGAACGCCTCCGGCAACAGGTCATCCAGGGGTTTTCCCTCCGCCAGCTGCTGCCGGAAGGTTTCAGTCAGGCCGCGAAGTGCGGCGTCGTCCATGGCCGAATACTGCTCCTCAAGCGCATTGATGCGCGCCACATTCCTGGCGAGGCGTTTCAGTTCACGGTCGTTCTTGGTTCCAAAAAGACGGGTAAGCACAAAAACTCTGCTGGGCGTTCAAAAAAAGAGGCGTATTGTACACCGGGATTCCGCAGGATTCGTGCCGCTGGGGAAGATTTCGCCGGCCAGGAATTCGCCAGGCTTCAGTTGCTGGCGCGGTGGATGTAGTGTGCCGGGTTCACCGGCTTGCCATCCAGGTGCACTTCGAAGTGAACGTGCGGGCCGGTTGAGCGACCACTGGAACCCATCAACGCGATGGGCTGGCCCTTGCGAACCACGTCGCCAACCTTCACCAGGTTGCGCAGATTGTGTGCATAGCGCGTGGTGTAGCCTCCGCCATGATTCACTTCCACCATCAGGCCATAGCCACTGCGCTTTTCTGACCAGGTCACAACGCCGGCAGCCACCGACACGATTTCCGAGCCTCTCTTGCCCGCAAAGTCGAAGCCGGCATGCCAGGCCCGGCGGCCGGTGAAGGGATCGGTACGCCGACCGTAGCGGGAGGATATCCAGCCCTTGCGGATCGGACGTCCGGTTACGAACACATCCCGCTGCAGGTCCTGCTTGCCCATGAGCATACTGATCACTTCCAGTTGCTGTTCTCGCCGGTCAATCTGCTCGGACAGCACACTCAATGCTTCCAGGAAGCCAGGCTCGCGGAAGGTTTCGCCCGACAATTCCTGCTCCGGCCCACCCAGCGGCGGCACCTGGCCGAAATCGAATTCGTCGGCCTCGAGGTTTGCCACCCGGGCCAGTTGCTCACCCAACGCGTCGATGCGCAGCAGGCGGGCCTGCAATTCACCGAGACGCACCGTGAGTGCATCAATTTCCTGGCGGGCATGATCACGGGATGACGCAATCAAATCCCGCTGGCGATCCAGTTCCGCCTGCCAGTCTGCCAGTTCCGGCTGCACCGCACGCCCCTGCCCCGGGGCCAGCAGATAGCCGCCCAGGAAGATACCGCCCAGCCCCAGCACCACGGTCAGCAGGGTCGCTGCCATCGCCTTCCGTCCCAGATGGAATCGGCGTGTGCTACCGTACTTTCCGCTGACGATCAGTATGTCCATGCCCGACTACTCTCTATGCATGACCTGCAGCCCGCGCCGGCGTACAGTCCATTTACCAATTCATTGATTTCAATGTAGTTGTTTTTACAGATAATGCTCAATCGGTCGATTCGCTTCCCGCGCCCCGCCGCTGTCCGCCTCACTGCACCGGCGGCTTCCGGCCGCGGTCATGGTATGCGCAGATTGCTGCGCCAATACCGGGAACGCAAGCTACTGCTTTCCCTTGCCGATGAGGCGCTGGACTTCACGTCAGCGACCCACCTGATTTCAGCCAGCGTGGAGGGCGACGTCGCGGTACTCACCTTCGACGACGCCTGCTGGCTGACACGGGCTCGCTATGCGCAACCCAAGCTCCTTGCCAAACTCAATCAGGAGCGCTCCGCCACCCCGGTCCGTCGCGTTCGCTTCCAGGTCCGGCCCCGACCGAGTTTCCCCGACAACACACAACGCCGCCTCCGGCACCCGCGCCTGACTGCAACCGCCGGCCAGGTTATCCGGGAGGCCTCCCGCGGCATTCAGGACCCGGAGTTACGCCGCGCCCTGGAGAA
>JBFKXW010000138.1:0-7164 GCA_041637915.1 Pseudomonadales bacterium
TCGTTGATCGCGTGCGTGGCGAACGCCACTTCCTCGAAACCAAGCGTGGCAGTGACTCCCGGATCTTCATGACCGCGGATACCGCAGTCCGCTGGTGCGAAAAGATCGGTATTGAGGAAGTGAAGGTCCTGCTGGGCGATCGCGCCCGGGACGAACTCAGTGGTTCATCCGGCCAGGACGACCTCATGCGGCACTTCACGGTGTTGCTGGTTGAGGATGATGTGGACGACCAGACCGTGGTCTCGGATGCGCTGTCACAGAATCAGGATTTCAAGTTCCGCGTCATCAAGGAACGCACGCTGGACGATGCAACACAGGTGCTCAACGATAGACAACTCGATGTTGACGTCGTCCTGCTGGACCTCAACCTGCCGGATGCGCGGGGCCTGGGCACGCTCGAGGGCATGCTGTCCCACCCCTCGCACGCTGCCATCATCGTGGTGACCGGGAACGAGGACGAAAACCTGCGCGATGAATGCATTCGCAAGGGCGCGCACGACTTCCTGAACAAGGCCGTACTGAACACGGAGGCGCTGCTGAAATCCGTAGGATTCGCGCTGGCCCGCGCCAAGCAACGCCGCGTAATGGAACTGGAAAATCTGCTGAAGAAATAGGCCGGCGTCAGACGTCTTCAACGCCGTCGAAGAATTCCACCTCTCCGCTGTGCAGGGAATACTCTGCGCCCACCACGCGCAACCCCTCCAAGCGAATCAGTTCCTCGAGCACCACTGAACCGTTGCGCAGGTGGTCTGCTGATGCGCGCACGTTGGCGCGTACCGCGCGGCGCAGCAGTTCCTCCGGATCATTGCGCAGGTCGGAACGGAACAACTCCTCCATGCTCGGCCGGATCCGGTCCACGATGGAGCGCAGGTTGCGCGACGGCGCCTCCGCGGACTCACGCAGCGAGGCCAGCGTGGCTTCCACCGCACCACACTGCGTGTGACCCAGCACCACCACCAAGCGCGTACCGAACTGGGACGCAGCGAACTCCACACTACCCACCTGGGAAGGCGCCACGATATTTCCCGCGACACGAATCACGAACAGATCGCCCAGCCCCTGATTGAAAATGATCTCCGCCGGCACGCGGGAATCGGAGCAACCCAGAATGATCGCGAACGGACGCTGCCCCTGCGCGATCTCCGCACGATGC
Organism: Pseudomonadales bacterium; assembly: GCA_041637915.1. Taxonomy (GTDB): domain Bacteria; phylum Pseudomonadota; class Gammaproteobacteria; order Pseudomonadales; family JBFGWM01; genus JBFJWR01. Next base: position 1,154 of record JBFKXW010000138.1, read on the forward strand.
GACTGGCTCATCAGCGTCTCGATACTCTGCACACCCGAAACAAAGCGCGCATTGCCCTCGCGCAGACGCGCCAGCGCCTCCGCTGCATTGAGAGCCACCTCTGAATCTGCCACCGCCTGCAACGCCTCCCCGTGACCAGCCCGTGCGCTCAGCCGCCGGTGCGAGATTTGTGAATCGCGCCAATCAGCTGCGAGAACGTGCGTGGCGGTGTCGTGGTATTCGGATCCACATCAATCTCCAGTTGCAGGGCGATTTCCCGCGCGGAGAACAGGCCCCGGATACAATGCTGACCTTCCTCGTCATGCGTCACAAAAGCATACTGAACCTGCAGGGTGGCCAGCGTCTCCAGCATGTCCCCGATGCGGGCCTTGCAGACATCATCGTAACGGACAAAATTCATCTGCTCCTTGTCCATCATGACGTCGCTGATATGCGCGTCATTCCGCTTCAGGCCCTTTTTCTGAAGCGTGATGAAGAGCTCTTCACTCTGTAGCCACGATGCAGTCGTCAGGCCCACCACGTGACCGTCGGCAGGATCAATCACCACCAGCATACGCATGTTCATTTCATGCATCTTCTGCAGCGCTTCCGGAATCGTTGCGTGCATGCTGATGCGCTTGGCGTGCAGCAGGCGGAAGTCTGTCATCAGGCTGATCGCCGGCTCATCCAGGGTGAGATCATAGAAGCCATGCTTGGACAGCAAATAAGTGACTTTGCGGTCGCCTTGCGAGACCGGAATGGACGCAAAGGTTTTTCTGAACTTCGGCATCAAACGCACTCTGCACGATGAGGGAGTTCGATCCATTCTAGCAGCAGCCTGAACGGTCGGCGCGGTGTGCGCGCAGGCCGGATCGCATGGTGCAGCACGTCGTGATCAGCCCGGACTTGTGAGCATTTCGTTGGCTTCCGGGCTCACGTCAGGGGAGGGTTCAGATCGCTCATTTTCGGTTACGCTCTCCGGCGCCTCTTCCGGCACGGCGACCAAGGACAGCCGCTCTTCTTCAAAGTCGATGTGGGCTGCTTCCATCTCCGGCAACTGTTTGCTGACTTTGCTGGAGAGGGTCGCAAAGCGCTCCACCTTGCCATACAGGCCCTGCTGCCCCGCCAGGGCTGTGACGGTATCGTTGTAGTGATTGCTGGCCGTGCTGAGCGTACCGCCGAGTTTGCGCAGACGCTCGGCGAGCAGGCAGACCTGATTGAAGATTTCCCCGGCACGATCGCTGATCTCCCGCGCCTCCGCATTCCCACGCTCGATCATCCAGAGATTGGCCACCGTGCGCAGAATCGGGATCAGCGTGGTGTGGGAAACCAGCACGATGCCTTTCTCATAGCCGTGGTTGAACAGGTCCCGGTTACTCCTGAGCGCATCGATGTAGGCGGCTTCGATCGGCATGAACATCAGTACAAAGCTGGGGCTGCGCATCCCCACCAGGTTGGTGTAATCCTTGGCCGAGAGCTCCTCGATATGGCGTCGCACCGCCCGCACGTGTTCCCGCAGTGCCACGGCACGCTCCTCGTCGGTTTCTGCGGCGGCGGCGCGATCGTAGTCCACCAGCGAAACCTTACTGTCGATGATCAGGTGCTTCCCGTCCGGCAGTTTGACAAGGTAATCCGTCTGCCGCCGACGTCCGTTTTCATCCTTGAACGCGGTTTGCGCCTCGTAATGATCCGTCTCCACCAGCCCGCTCATCTGTAGTGTGCGCTCGAGCTGGGCTTCGCCCCAGGCACCGCGCTGTTGGGAATCCCCCTTCAGGGCGGTGGCCAGACTGCTGGCTTCATCGCTCATCTTCAGGCCGATTTCCAGCACCCGCCTGATTTCCTCCCCGAGCTGCGTGTGGCCGCGCAGTGACTGGTCGTGAATCTCATTGACGCGCTTCTGGAAGCCATCAATCTGCTCGCGGAATGGCTTCAACAGGGCATCCAGATGGGTCTGGCTGGTTTCGGTGAAGCGCTGACCCTTCTCCTCAAAGATCCGGTTCGCGAGGTTTTCGAATTCCCGGGCGAGCGCCTGTTTCTGCTCCTCGAACTGGGCGAGCTGCTGCCGGTGCGCCCGATCCCGCTCGTCCAAGAGGGTGCTGAACTCCGCCTTCTCGCGCGTCAGCGACCGACATTCCTGATGCAGCGCTTCGTTCTCCTCCTGACGGGACACCAGTTGATCCTGACTTTCCTGTAGCGCAGCGGTCTGATACGCAAGCTTTTCATCCAGCGCTGCCCGTTCGGCCTCCAGCCGGGACCGCCTGCTCCCGAAAGACAATGCCGCAGCCAGATACGCCAACAAACCTGCCGTCAGCGCGGCTGCAATCATGAGCCGCAATAGTGTGGCGCCATCCAGCCCCGCCAACAGGGCCAACAGGTTGGATTGCATGATGCTGTACCCCCGGTCCGAAGAGACCGGCGAAGGGGCCGGTCAGGTGATTAGCCGCATCATACGCCCTCCACTGGCTCAGCGGGTGAGCCCGGCAACGGACGGCGGGGATTCAAGGCGTACGTTCCCCGTCCCGGCAACGGGCCGGGCCAGCAGGCCGGTGTGCTAGCGCAGCCAACGGTTGAGGGCGTGAAGGTCCTGTTCGCTCAGCGTGCCGGCGGCTTCCTGCAGGCGGAGCATATTGAGCACATAGTCATAGCGGGCATTGGCATAATCGCGCTCGGCCTGGTGCATGGCCTGGCGCGCCTGCAGCACCTCCACCGCATTCCGCGTGCCCACCTCGTAGCCGGTCTCGGTCGCCTCGAGCGCGCTGCGCGCCGATACCATTGCCAGCTTCAAGGCACGCAACTGCAGCACGTTGGTGGCAGCCTGCCGGTGGACCAGACGAATGGACTGTTTGATATCCCGCTCCACCGCGCGGACCTGCTCGGTGGCCGACAGCTCGAGATACTTTGCTTCACGCACCCGCGCGGTGGTCCGGCCACCGCTGACGACCGGCACGGTCAGGCGCAATCCGAGCACGCGATTATCGATCTTGCCTCCCAGAAAGCTCGCGCCCCCCTGCACGCTGTGCGTGTAGTTGGCGATCAGGTCGATATCAGGAAGGTGCTCGGCCCGACGGGAGCGGGTTTCCAGCCCGGCCCGCTGCACCGCCTCCCGCGCAGCAGCGAGGTTCTGGTTGTTGTCCAGCGCTACGCCGATCCAGACATCCCGGTCCATCGGCTCCGGCATTTCCATCGGCATTTCCGACACCAGGGGCGCCACGCGCTCAAACGGCTGCCCGACGCGGCTCTCGAGAATCTCCCGGCGGATATCGATGATGCCGTCACTGATCACCCGCTCCACCCGGGCGGCATCATACGCGGCCTGTGCTTCATGCACGTCGGTAATCGCGATCAGCCCGACATCGAAACGCTCCTGAATCTGTTCCAGCCGGCTGCCAAATGCCGTCTCCGCGGCCTGCGCAGACGCCTGATCGTCGATCGCTCGCAGCACATCAAAGTATTCTGTCGCGGTGGTCACCATCAGCGCCTGCACACGCGCGGCCAGTTCCGCCTGCCGCTGGATATCCTCGGCCTGCGCCGCTTTCAGGCCATACCAGGCCGCGAAATCGATGATCGGCTGCGTGAGGGTGGCACTCCAGTCATGATTGTTAAAGCCTTCGTCCAGGCCCGGCCCGTGAATGATCCGCTTGTTGTCCGAGGTGTTGGCCTGCAACTCCATCTGCGGCAGCAGATTGGCACGCGTCTGCAGTACCCGTTCGCCCAAAGCATTGAGGTCGGCACGCGCCGCGGCCAGTTCCGGGTCCCGCTGCAGGGCTGCCTGCCAGGCCTCGCTCAGGTTCAGCGCGTGCGCCTGCCCGGACACTGTGCAAACAAGCACCAGTGCGGCGAGAGAAAAATGTCGGGTGAAAGTACGCGCGCTCAGAGTCATTCCCTGCTCCCTCAGATTTCCATTGCAGCCAAGTATAAGGGGCACACGGCGAAAAAACCGAAACCGGCAGAATAGAATCGGTGCCGCGCAGCGCTCAGTCGACAGGCGACTCCGGCTCTCCGCTCGCCGGCCCCTGCTCAGGTGCCGGCTGAACCAGTTCCACCCGCACAGGCCCCTCGCTGCCGGTGCCCGTGAGCAGGCGCCGCGGGTAGGGAATCTCTATGCCGTCTTCCGCAAATGCATCGCGTACCAGTTGCGGCATGCTGTTGCGCAGCTCCAGAAAATTCTCGCGCGCGGCCCAGACCGAAAACTGTATGTTCAGTGCCGAATCGGCAAAGCCCTGAAAGATCATCTGTGGTCTCGGATCCACCAGGCAGACCGGACACTGATCCGCCGCCCGATCGAGCGCCTTGGCAACGCGGTTGAGATCTTCCTTGTATGCCACATCCACCTTCAGATCGAAGCGACGAATGGGAAAGCGGGACAGATTGGTGATGTTGGACTTGATGAGGGTCTCATTGGGTACCCGCACGTACAGGTTGTCGAAGGTGCGCAACTTCACAGACAGCAGATCAACCGAGAGCACCTCACCGGTGACGTCCGCAACCCGGATGGTTTCACCTACCAGGAACGGCCTTTCACCGATCAGGAAAATCCCGCTGATGATATTCGACGCCGAGGTCTGTGACGCAAAACCGACCGCCACCGTCAGCACGCCTGCCGCCCCCAGCAGGATGCCGATGTTGAAGCCGAACTCGTGCAAAACCGAGAACAGCAACAGCAGGACCATGACGTAGAAAACAATCCGGCTGAGGATCATGTAATGCTGCTTGGGCAGCTTGTCCTGCACCAGTCTGCGCAACACGGCGAGGATCAGCCGGATCAGGAAAACGCCGATCACCAGCACCAGCAGCGCCCGCAGGAACACCAGCAGGTTGGCCGCATTCAGCCATTGCGAAAAATCGCTGCCAACTTCCATCAGAACACTTCCGCGAACGCTTCCAGGAAGCGGTTCTTCAGCACAGCGCGAGGCGGCGCCAACAGCGTCCAGTGATCGGAAGGAGCGGGCTCCAATAGCCGTGCCTGCGCCAGGTCCTGATCATCACTGCGCTTGAGCAGCAGCCCACTGGTGCGCAGGCAGCCCCACTCGTCCTGATACAACGTGAAGTTCGGAATCGGGAGCTTGATCCGATCAAGGGACAAGGGCGTGTGCGCCCGGTTGCTGATGATAATGGCGGTCACTGCACGATGCGGCCAGGGCCGGAAGGTCTCGCGGCTCATCTGCGCCCAGGTCTTGCTCGCGTAACAGAGCTGCCCTTCGGTATTGTCGCGCCCAAACCAGGTATCACGCGCCCGCAGCGCCGGAAATTCCAGTTGTGGCGCCTTGGCTTCATGCAGGATCACCCCCACGCTGATCGGTGTGGTGATGTACAACGTGACCGCTTCACCCGGCAGGATACACAGGGGTACTTCCGGTTTGGCCACGAAAGGCCGGTCCCCGGTGAGCGGTCGAATCTCGATTCGTTCATCCCGGCTTCCGGCACCGAACCGCATCTGCTGCATACCTTCTTCGACGTCCTCCGGGTCCACATTGGTACGCAGTTCAACCACTTCTGAGAGCGGATCCCCCTGGTTGCGCCAGGCCAGCCGCCACTGCTCGTCCTCGCGGAGAATCCGCAGACCAAAGCTGCCGACCTCCAGGCTCGTCATGCGCCCGGGCGCGAGTCGGTACTTGCCCCACCAATCCTGTGCCCGGTTCACGTCAGGTGCACTCGGCGATTCCATGCTGCTCTGCGGGTGCGGCGCTCAGGCGGCCCCGAACCCCGCCTTCTGGAGCATTTCGTTTCGGGTCTCCCGTGACAAGAGGTCTGCCTCCGCAATCGGCTGCCTGGATTCGTTCACAAACGGGGACGAGGCGTCTGCATGGAACACTTTCTCTGCTGCAATCTGCATCACCACCCGCGCCTTCAGCCGGCGGGATGAAGCAGTAAAGCCATGCGGCAAACGAACCTCACCCCGCGCGTCACGCAGATACACGCCGTAGCGTGGCGCCGGAAAGCGCTCCCGATCGCCCGCTGCGATGAACGACTGATCGAGCGACAGGAATGGCAACGTGACGTCCCCCATGGTGTTGCCGACGGGCGACCGGCAA
>JBFKXW010000139.1:0-7147 GCA_041637915.1 Pseudomonadales bacterium
AGCAACAGCTCGTAGGTGACAGCAAGGAAAGGGACGTTGGCGAATACGATCGCCAGTATCGCGGCAAAGAAGAGCAGGATGCCACCTGCCGATTCCATGCGCAGGAATTCCCGGATTGCACTCGCCTTGATGACCGCCATAACTGGTTTCCCTGATTATCGGTTTTGATGGGGATCGACCATGGGATCTCCCATGGAAAAAATGGTTCCCGGAGAGGCATCTGTCCAGCGCGGCTGCGTATCGGATCGCTTCAGTCATCCAGCAGCCGGAGCGGATGCATGCCATCCACCATGCCCATGAATGGTTTGTGGATGGAGTAGCCGAGCAGCTGGCGCATGCGCCCACTGCACTGCTTCGCCGTCTCGCGCCGCACTGACAGGAAAAAGTTTTCCTGCGGTCGGCACCAGGGGACGCAATATTGCGCAGTCAGGCACATGCGCGCATGCCCGCTGCGGTTGGCACCACCGGCATGCCAGAGTGTACCAACAAAGAACAGCATGCTGCCCTGCGGCATGACGGCTGGAATGGCAGCCGATTTTTCCGCGTCGCCGGGCAGGCGCCCGTCCCAACGGTGGCTGCCGGGAATCACCATGGTGGCGCCGTTCTCCTCGCTGAATGCATCCAGTGCAAAGATGGTCGCTGCTCCCAGCGGCGGTCGGGGGCGCGGCCAGCGATAAAAACCGTCGTCATAATGCAGGGGTTGCGCAGATTCACCCGGGAGGATGTTGATGATCTGAGCCTGTGAAAGCAGTGGCGCAGGTTCCAGCACATGTTCGGTGAGCGCCAATGCCAAAGGGTGTTCGATCCACGGGTTGCATCGCGGCGTCTTTTCGATCAGGGAATAAATTCGCTGTGTGTGCAGACCTTCGAAGTTGTTGCGGCCGGATGCATGCCGGAACAACGGCATCATGGTGGCCTTCAGGGATTCGCAGGTCTCCACCGGGATCACATTCTCGATGATCAGATAACCGTCTTCGGAAAGTGCGGCCTGCATGTCAGCCGTGATGCCGGTTGGTTCCATGCCCGCTTCCGTCTGGAAGGCCTCCCGGTACCGGCGACCCAGATTGGCCTGTTGATAGGCATGGATATCCTCCAGCCTGGGGGGTGGATCCGTTTGACTACCGGGTCCTGATTTCATGGGTTTGGTTCCCCTGTCTCGTGGATCAATCCGTGAGGGCAGTCTATGGCACGTGGAACGTTACTGCATTGCTGACTGGTTCAGGCACCGCAGAAATCCGGCCACGCGGCGGCCTTTGTGCACGGTAAAGCAGCCCATTGCGCACCCATTGATTCCGCCAGGCAGGCGCATGAGCAGCAGCAGGACGCCCCTGTGCATCTGCGCGTCCGCCCGCATCTGTATTACGACGAGGAAGACATCCGGAACATGCTGGAGATCGTGCAGCGGATGCAGGGTGCTCCACCGCAAATGCCTCGTGAATTTTGATTCGGTTTCTCTGAAATCAGTTGTGGTTGTCAGGGCGACCGGAGAATGCCTGCTGCGCAAAGCACCAGGCGACATACAGCATCACGAAGGCGAAGAGCAGGGCGGGCAGCAAACCGACGATGGAGGCCCAGTTTGCCGCGCCCCAGCGATTGTCTGCCAGACTGATGGCGCGGTTCGGTGCAAACAACGCAGCCCAGTAAAAAATTGTGTTCGCCCAGCCGGTGCCCACCAGCATCCAGGCCAGTCGTTTCGCCTTGCGTGCTGCAAACGCCAGACCCGGGATCAGCAGGCCGAGTGCGATCATCATGATCGCGTTCAGCAGGCCACCCGAGTGAGCGCGTGCCCAGGCCCGGTCGTCTCCGGGCATCTCGATCGGAATGATGGATCCGGGGGGCAGTTCGAGCCCGCCCAGCAGGCTCATCGTGAGTCCAATCCCTGCACAAAGCGCGACGAACAGCACCATGGCTGCATGACCGAAAATCGTTCGTTGTACGGCAGTGAACATTCAGCCTCCCAGGTGATCCAGATACACGCGATCCATGCCGCCCGGGTCTAAGCATCCCGATAGTTGTTGCCGGCGCTGTCAATCAAGAACACCTTCCGGCCCTTGCCGGCTTCTTGCACCGACTGGATTTTCAGGGCGCCCGGATTCATGCGGTACCAACTGGTCACCGGAATGTGATCCGTCAGGAAAACGCAGTGCGGACGGGCCTCGACGGGCAGGTCTGCCAGCGCGTCATCCAGATCACTGGCCAGCAGGGTGCGACCCGCCACCTCGGTCACTGCTGCGATCAGACGCTTTTCATGCCCATCCTGTGCCGGGAACGCACTCACAAGATCGACTGCATCAAGCTTGCCGATCGCATCCTCCACCGGTTGGGACGCGATCGGCCCCGCGTTGCCGGGCAGGATTTGGCGGGGTGTGCCGACCATCCAGTACTCCCCGTCCATGCGGCGGAACAGGTCTCCAGTCGGTAGCCAGGCATCGCCGCGTGCAAACAGGCTCCGAAGTACGCCGGGCTGGTTGTTCCCCGTGGTGACGTTGACGACCAGCATGCCGATTTCACCCTCATGGGCGAGCCGCGCAAAACCGTCGGCGCCTTCCTCCAGACGCCCACTGAACGGATCACAGGCGACCAGGCGGAGGCGGGCGCCACCGGGGAGCGGCCGACCCTTCGAGCCGATGTTCCGGCCATCCACATTGACCAGCACGGCTTCACCTTCCGTGGATGCATAGAACTCCACAACCCGCGCCGGCGCGAATCGCTCCTGTGCACGCCGCCACAGGGAAACCGGCATCCCGGAACCGATCAGCAGGCGGACCGGGGAATGCTTCTCGAGGCGATTGGGTGGTGAGTTGATGACCTCATGCAAAGACGTCCAGGTATAGGAAACAATGGTTGCCCCATAGCGCCGTACTTCATCCCAGAAGGTCTCTGGATGGAAGCGGTCAGTCAGGGCGAGGCGCGCGCCGCCCGCCATCGCGCAGCCGAAGGTGGTCATCAATCCTGACGGGTGATAGTGAATCGTGGTGCCGAACACGGTATCTGCCGGAGTGATTGATGCAGCGGATGCCGCACCAAAGGCAGAGAGTGCCCAGCGGCCGTTGCTGACGCGATTGACCCGCATCTGACTGCCAACGCCGGAAAACAACAGGAAGGCCGGATCCCGTGCGCGGCCCGGGTTCGGTGTGTACCAGCGGGGCAGTTGCACCGCGGCCGGGTCAATCTGTTCCATATCGATGACGCGGGGGTCCAGGTCGCGCGACTCACCACCACCGCCGAGGACGTAGATCGGGATCTCCAGCGCATTCAGACAGGTTTCCACCTGCTCGGGTTCGGCGATGACGCGGCGAATGCCGCCGAGCCGGGCTTCCAGTGCGGCATCCCCATCGGGCCGCATCAGGACCGCCACGGCACCCAGCCGGTTCAGTGCGGCGACCACACTGAGTGCAGACGGGCGGGTAGACATCAGAACGCCCACCGCCTCACCGCGGCGGACACCGACGGAGATCAGTCCACGTACCACATTGTTGATCCGTTCGTTGATCGCGGCGAACGTATGACTGCGATCCCCGAACAGCATGGCAATGTTGTCGGCTGCTTCATCGCCCTGTTCATCCAGGAGCAACGCCATCGAAACACGCGTAGAGGGGCGAATGGTGCCGAGCCTGAGCATGTTGGGCAGTTGTTCCCGAATTTCCTCACCCAGCCCGCTCAGCGTGCGGGCCGTATTGCGCATAGTCCGACCCACCGTGCGACCCATTTCGGCCATGATGCTGCCGACCAGATCCGCAGCGTCACTGAGTTGCTGGGTGGAGGCATCGACACCATCATCCTGCCAGTCGTCGTCCCAGGGTGAGATGGTCGGCGGTACCTGATCCTCGGCACTCCCGGCGTCATCGTGCCAGTTCAGCCAGTCGGCCATCGCCGGCCAGGCGATCCTGTTGGCCGAGGAACTGGATACCAGTCCCATGTGCCCACCACTCATGACCACTTCGTAAAGAGGTGCCAGTGGCGCGGCCTTGCGGATCGCGCGCACGGCCGCCGGCGGGGCGATGGCATCAGCGGGTGACAGGAACACCAGGGTCGGGCAGGTGATGTCCGCCAGGGTGACGGTTTGTCCGAGAAAATCGAACCCACCGGACATCAAGCGGTTCGCTGTGAGGGTCATGCTGACCAGTTCCGCCACCGCTGGGCCGGCATAACCGACAAAGCCCTCACCCTCGATAAAGCGACGCTGCCCCTCGCGCGGCAGCAATGCCTCCCGATTGTGCAACTGGCGCAAAAACTGGATTCGGTTCCGGATCGTCGCCGCCGGATCGAGCCCCTGAAAGCCCAGCCCGATCAGCCAGGCCGGCAGGCCACGCCTGCGCACGAAGCCGTTGATGATGAAGTCCGCAGTCTTGGTAAACAGCTCTTCGGGTACCAGCGGCGGGATATTCTGCGACAGGTCCACCGGAGAACCGAATGCGGTGACTGACGCCACGCCCTCGCACTTGCGCATGGCGGCAGTCATGTAACAGAACAGTCCGCCCTGCGAGTAGCCGGCGATGTGGACGTCCTTGCCGTAGCGCTCGCGCAGGTAGTCGATACATTCACTGACCGCGAGCACATGATCGGTGAGGGTTCGTTCCATGCCGCCCTCCTCATGCTCCGGCGCACCGAAGTCGACCACCCAGGGAGCGACACCAAGCCGGTTCAACGCGCGCACGGAAGAGACCTTCTGCGAAACATCGTAAATCGTGGTGTCGACCATCAGGGGGGGGACCAGCAGGATGCGCGGCAGGGCGCCGTCCTCGACCTGCTCGGCGAAGTAGTGACGCAGGCGATACATCGGGCGGGTTCGTTCCACCCGGTAGGGTGCGGATTCCTCATCCCGGTTCAGCCCGCCGAAGCGCATCACCTCCAGGCCATTGCGCAGGGCGTCGTTGAAGCGCCGCAGCCGGCCGCCTACGGCCCGGCTCAAGTCTGGTGTTCCGGAATTCTCGGCCGTCATGTGCTTGCTGTCCTGTCTGTTTGCTCGGGTGCAGTGCCCTAGAAAACTAGCAGGGATTGGCGCAAAGCGGGGCGGGTTTCCCGGCACCGGATGTCTGCACCGGTTCCACGATGCAGATCATGATCCAAAGACAAATTGGACAGGGTGCGTCCCGGACACTGGTTTTGTCCGAACGGGATGAATGTAACGGGAGCCTGATGCCCAAAAACATTGAAATGAGCAGATATGCGACCGATAGTGCCAATATGGATAGTAAACTGGAGCAGTCAGCACCGGGTATCTACCGGTATCGCCCAGAACGGCTGACCGCGGTTCGGGACGATTTTGCGCACCGTGCCCGGCTGCAGGTGGATTTTGCCCGTGCACTGAGCCGGGTTATCGACGACCCCGATTTGTCGGATGAGTCCAAACAGACCATTACCGCCGTGCTCTCCTTCTGTATTGAAGAGATTGATCAGTCTTTCAGCCGATACGGCCAGCCGTTTCCGCTTTTGAATCCCGCCAAGCTGGCCCGTGCCATGGATCGTGTCGAGCGCAGGGGTTCTTCCACGAAATGAAGAACGGCGTCGGACTTGCACGAAAACATTCTTTCGGGCAGGTAAAACCCCTTCCTCGGGAACCAGTTGCCAGAATCAGGTGCAAAGTGTGATGCAGGTCCGGCTTCCGCGATCGCTTTCCACATAGTCTCAATGCCTCGAAACCTGCCGTATGACGGGCAAGTGCGCAAAGCCATGAGGTGGCCTGCTGCACAACGGCAGGGGGCTGCCGCTACTGCGGATGGAGGGAGGGCATCATGGAGACGTTGAATCAGGCACAGGAGCACCACGCCCATGCGGTAGGCCGGGTGGTGCTGGTTTTTGGCGAGGCCGGTATCGAGCGAGAGGGCGGCGCTGTTGCAACCCTGCAGAGCGGCGCCGCGATCTACCTGGGCGACACCATTGTGACGGGGCAGGCTGCAGCGCTCACGGTCGCCATGGCAGATGGCTCCCAACTGGACTTCGGGCCACGGACCCGGGCCCGCATGGACCCGGAGGTATTCGACCTGGATTTCGTCGCCGACACCATGCCGGGCAACGCGGCCGTCCGGGTGGAGGTGGCGCAGGCGGCGCTGGTGGCCGGGGTGGACCCGAGCGAACTGGAACCTGCTGCCAGAGGCTCCGCGCCAGCCAACGACGAAGTCCGCGACTTTGTCATCCCGGAACGTTCTGTGCCGTTCGTGGAACCGGACAGTGGGGTGGAAACCGAGAGCCTGCAGGCGCGGCTTCTGGCACTGTCCACCAGTGTCGATCCGCTGAGTCCGGAAGTCTCCAGTCTGCTGGTCAGCGGCATAACTGCCACGAGTGGCGAGGACCCGCTCCGACTCGAGCCGCTACAGACTGTGGATTCCTGAGCGGCTATTCTGTACGGCAGCGAATCGCAGCAGGGCTGCGGAATACAGGATGCAGGCACACGGATGGTCAGAAAACTTTTATTCCGCCTCACGCGGAATCGCGTCGCAAGGCGCATTGATCTGGATGGCGACCGCTATCTGGAACGCTATCTGGTCGGTGAGGCGTTTGGTGTGACCGCCTACCTGCACCGTTTTGTGGCAGGGGACGGCGATCGCAATGTACATGACCACCCGTGGAACTGGTCGGCGTCGCTCGTGCTGGCGGGCGGCTACCTCGAGGAGCGGCTGCGGCGACTGGATGCACAGCAGGGATGGATCACGCGGTATCGTCGCCTGCGTCCGGGCTCCCTGAACGTGTTGCGGGCCAGCAGTTTCCATCGCATTACCCAGCCCGAACCGGAGACCTGGACACTCTTCGTGCACACGCCCAAGGTGCGCGAGTGGGGATTCCTGCACCGTCAGCTGCTGGATAACGGGCTGTATTCGGTCGAGTACGTGCCGCAGTCCAACCGGGTGGAAAGCCGTTGGCTGGAACAGCGCAAACGCGGTCACGAAATCGAACGGCTGGAAATGGCCTGATCTGGCGCGCGCCGATAATAGGCGATCATCGAAAACCCGATCAGTAGCATGATCCCGCCGTAGAGCAGGATGGTGAACAGCACGGCGTCTCCGATCGGGTCCGCCACACCCACCACAGCAGGAAACAGCGACGCCTTGATAAGCAGGGCGAGATTGGTATTACGAACCGTGATTTCCAGGTTGATCGCTTTGGTGTCACCCCGCTGCAGCCGCAGGAGCACCGGGACGACGGCAGA
>JBFKXW010000140.1:0-7048 GCA_041637915.1 Pseudomonadales bacterium
AACTGCATGTGCTGCTGTCGATGCTCACGCCCCTGGGCTGGCTGGAGCGGGTGCCGTCCTACAAGGACATGCGGGAAAACCTCAAGGATCGTGACCTCGATACCTACGGCTTCCTCGGCTATCCGCTGCTGCAGAGCGCGGACATCCTGATTTACCGGGCCGGCAAGGTGCCGGTCGGGCAGGATCAGGTTGCGCACGTGGAACTGACCCGCGAAGTGGCCCGCCGGTTCAATCACATGTACGGGCGCGAGGCGGGTTTTGAAGAGAACGCCCGCGCAGCCGTGAGGAAGATGGGCAAAAAGGCGTCCAAGGTGTTGCTGGATCTGCGCAAGCGGTACCAGGAGCAGGGCGACCAGGAAGCGCTGGAGCGGGCCCGGGCGCTGTTGAAGGACCAGAGCAACCTGTCCGTGGGCGATCAGGAACGTTTGCTGGGTTACCTGGAGGGCGGTGGCCGGCCGATTCTGCCTGAGCCACAGCCGCTGCTGACGCCGGACTCCAAGCTGCCGGGCGTGGACGGACAGAAGATGTCAAAGTCCTACGGCAACACGATCGCATTGCGCGAACTCACCGATGATCTGGCAGACAAGGTGCGCCGCATGCCCACCGACCCGGCTCGGGTGCGGCGCAACGATCCGGGTGACCCGGACAAGTGCCCGGTCTGGGAACTGCACAAGGTCTATACGGATGCAGACACGCACAAACTGGTACAGGAAGGGTGTCGAAGCGCCGGCATCGGCTGCCTGGACTGCAAAAAGCCACTGATCGATGCGATGGATGCAACGCTGGAACCGATCCGGGCGCGGGCCCGGGAGTACGAGTCCAACCCGGAGGTTGTGCGCGCCGTCATCAGTGAAGGCTGCGAAAAGGCCCGCGAGGAAAGTCGCGAAACGCTGGATGCCGTGCGACGCGCCATGGGGCTCGATTACCGCTGAGGCACGTCCCCGCAGCGCCTGATTCTCAACTAATCTTTCCCTTGCATCGCCATAAGCCAGGGGTCGGGACATGTCCAAGAAAAAGCTGCCGATTACAGATTCCGGTTGGTTCCTCATGGAGTCGCGCGCCACGCCCATGCACGTGGGCGGGCTGCAGTTGTTCGACCCTCCGGAGGGCGTGAAGGACCCCATTGGCGACTTCTACCGGGAGATGCGTTCGCACAGCGATGTGCGCGAGATGCTCAAGAAAAAACTGTTCGCACCGTTCGGTCCTGCGATCAACCCGATGTGGACCGAGGACACCGATTTCGATATCGAATACCACGTGCGTCACTCTGCGCTGCCCCGGCCGGGAAGATACCGGGAGATGTTCGAATTGCTCTCACGGCTGCACAGCATCCCGCTGGATCAGTCCCGGCCACTGTGGGAATTCCACATGATCGAGGGGCTGAAAACGAAGGAACTGGCTGTATATACAAAGATCCATCACAGCCTGATGGATGGGGTGGCAGGCGTGCGGTTGATGCAGGAATCGTTCACGGAGAATCCTGATCGCCGTGACCTCCCGCCCATGTGGTCCAGTGAGTACGACAAGAAAAAACACCGCCGCAAGAAGAGTGCGCCGGAGAACCCCTCCGCGCTGCAGGCGCTGCGCCGCCAGTGGGCCTCTCGCAAAGGGCTGATGGAAAGCGGCAAGGAAGTACTGAACAGCATGATCCACCCGGACCAGTCCAGCCTGGCCATGCCCTATCGGGCACCGCGCTGCATCCTCAATCAGCAGATCTCCGGTTTTCGCCGTCTGGTGGCCCAGACCTGGTCGCTGCCCCGCATCAAGGCGGTTGCCAAGGGGCTTGGCGGCACCCTCAATGACACGGTGCTCGCAATGTGCTCCGGTGCCTTGCGGGAGTACCTGATCAATCACGATGCGCTGCCGAAGGACCCGCTGGTCGCCATCATTCCGGTGTCCATCCGCATGGACGACAGTTCTGAAGGGAATGCCATCACCACCATCATGAGTTCGCTGGCCACACACCTGGAGGACCCCAGGGAGCGCTTCGAGGCGATCAAGGAAAGCACCGACACCGCCAAAAAGGCGCTGCAGCGGCTCAGCCGCGAGCAGGTGCTGGCCTACACGGTACTGGTCAACACGCCGGTATTGCTGGAGCCGCTGATCAAGACTGCCACGCGCTTCCGGCCGATCTACAACGTCGCCATCTCGAATGTGCCCGGGCCGCGCAATGACCTGTACTGGAACGGCTACCGGCTCAAGGGCATGTACCCGTTTTCGCTGCTTCCGCAGGGCCAGGCACTCAACATCACCCAGTTCAGCTACGGGGACAAGTACTCCTTCACGTTCACCGCCTGTCGTCGCTCCCTGCCGCAGATCCAGCGCATCATCGACAACATGGAATATGCGCTGCACGAACTGGAAGTGCTGGCCGGGGTTCGCTGACCGCCTGAAATGGTCTATGCTGTGTCCATGGGAACTTGAAAACACATGATGTTGTGTTTGCCGGTCTGGCATGCGCAATGAATTGAGTGCTTTTTAAGCGAAAACTGGTACCATCCCTGGCGGTGAAGTCAGGTGTACGGAGCAATCCATACCGGCATGGAATCTGAGCTGGAATCTCCCGAAGCAGAAGTTGTCGCAGAGGCGCCTCCGGTACCGGTCACGGTCGATCCGGAAGGTGCCCCGGGCGTGTCTGTGTCTGACAACGAATCCGAGACGGAATTTGTGGTTCGCGTATTCGGCGAGCCGCTCAAGGAACTGCCCAAGGATCTCTACATTCCCCCCGAGGCACTGGAAGTCTTTCTCGAGGCCTTCCAGGGTCCGCTGGACCTCCTGCTGTATCTGATCAAGCGTCAGAACCTCGACATTCTGGATATCGACGTGTCCGAGATCACCCGGCAGTACATGGAATACGTCGAGATCATGAAGGCGATCCGGCTGGAACTGGCGGCGGAATACCTGGTCATGTCCGCGACGCTCGCTGAGATCAAGTCGCGCTGCCTGCTGCCGAAGCCGGGCAGTGAGGACGACGAGGAAGAAGATCCACGCGCGGAGCTGATTCGTCGCCTGCTGGAGTACGAGCGTTTCAAGAAGGCCGCGGAAGACATCGATGCCTTGCCCCGGCTCGAGCGCGATGCCTTTGTGGCCGCTGCCGTGGCACCCAAGATCCGCCGGGAACTGCCAGAGCCGACGGTGGATCTTTCGGAGTTGTTACATGTGTTCGGCGAGGTCATGGCGCGTGCCAAGCTGCAGGAACATCACCAGGTGGCACGCGAGCGGCTGTCCACCCGGGAGCGGATGAGCGAGATCCTGTCGCGGGTGAATGCAGAGGAGTTTGTGCCGTTTACGAGCCTGTTCCAGGTGGAGGAAGGGCGTCATGGGGTGGTGACCACGTTCCTGGCGCTGATGGAGCTGGTAAAATCGTTCCTGCTGGATCTGGTGCAGAACGAGAGCTTCGGACCGATACACGTGAAGGCGAAGGGAGGTGCCTGAGGCATGGAAGAGTCAATGAACAAACCGGATGTTCAGGAACCTTTCGCAGAGGAAACTGTGGACGCGGATGCTGCATCTGCGGTTGCAGACACCGCCCCAGCGTCACCGGAGGCTGCCGACGATACGTCGGAGGAGAACCGGATGGAGGTGGTTGTCCCCGCGAACACTTCTGCCGAAGCCGAAGCCGAAGCCGAGGAAGAGCAGGAATCCGTTTCGGATGAGTTCATCCGCATCGACGGGCAACCGCTGGAGCAGATCCTGGAAGCGCTGCTGCTGGCATCCGATGAACCGCTGAGTATTGACCGAATTGAGACCATATTGGGCGATGAAGCGCCGCCGCGCCCGCAGATTCGAGCGGCGCTGAAACGCCTCGGCAGCGCGTTTGATGTGTGCAGTTACGAATTGAAGGAAACTGCCAGTGGCTTCCGTTTGCAGGTTGGCGACCCCTACGCACGCTGGGTCGGGCGGCTTCGTGAGGAGCGCGCACCGCGCTACTCGCGCGCTCTGCTCGAGACGCTGGCGCTGATCGCCTACCGGCAGCCCATCACGCGCGGCGAAATTGAGGAAGTCCGTGGCGTCGCTGTGAGTACCACCATCATCCGCACGCTGGAAGAGCGGGAGTGGGTGCGGGTTGTGGGCCACAAAGAGGTGCCCGGACGCCCGTCGCTGTATGCCACCACCAAGAAGTTTCTCGATTACTTCAATCTGAAGTCGTTGTCGCAGTTGCCGACACTCGAAGAGATTCGCGATCTGGAGTCTGCTGCCGCGCAGTTGGAAGGTGGCCTGCCCGGCGCGTCGGACGCGCAGAACCCGGATGCCGGGTTGGACGAGGGCTTTGCAGCGGATGCAACGGCGTCCGCTGACACGCCGGAGACGCTGGAACCCGTCTCCGTGGAAGAGGATGCGGCCGCCGAAGCGACTGGGACCGGGGTGGTGGAAGATCCGGAAGCCCTGATGGTCCCCAGGGCGGATGCCGCTGCCGGGGAACAGGACGAAGACCTGCTACTGGAATCCATTCCGGTTCCAGACGTGACGCACTGACCGCCCTTGGACGAAAAACTGCAAAAGGTGCTGGCACGCGCCGGCCTCGGTTCGCGCCGCGCCATGGAGACTGCCATCGCGGACGGAAGGGTGCGCGTGAATGGTGAGCCTGCGCACCTCGGCATGCGGGTGACGCCTCGGGACCAGATCCAGTTCGATGGGCGGGCACTGCGCCAGTTGCGCAACCCACCGGCACCGCGTGCGCTGGTCTATCACAAGCCGGAGGGCGAAATCTGTACGCGCGATGACCCGGAAGGCCGGCCGTCGGTGTTCGATGCCCTGCCAGAGTTGCGTAACGGGCGCTGGATCAGCGTCGGCCGCCTGGACATCAATTCTTCCGGCCTGATGATTTTCACCACGGACGGCGAAGTCGCCAATCGGCTCATGCACCCATCTTCAGAGGTCGAACGCGAATACGCCGTTCGGGTGTTGGGCGAGGTCAGCCCGGAACAACTCGGCAGGATGCGCCGTGGTGTGGAACTGGAGGACGGCCCGGCCGCATTCGACGACATCCGCCTGTCCGGTGGGGAGGGTGCCAATCGCTGGTATCACGTCCTGTTGCGGGAAGGGCGCTACCGTGAGGTGCGCAGAATCTGGGATTCGCAGGGTATTCAGGTGAGCCGGCTGACCCGGGTTCGGTTCGGTGCCATTCGTCTGCCGCGCGATCTGCCGGCGGGACGTTTCCGGTATCTGGAGCCGATCGACATGCAACGCCTGTACCGGATGGTTGGTATGCAGCCACCGTCCCGGCGTGAACGCCCGGAGAGTGGGGGTCGCCCGCGCAGGCGTTCGCGCAGGTAGCCTTCCCCCGGGATTGGCTCGTGCGGTCAGGCGGCCGGCGAAGCCCACTTGCCGTGCAGGAAGAAAGTCGGGTCGCCACTGGACTGTCGCGCCAGTGAAACAGCCAATTGGGCGCGGTCCAGTAGTTTGCGGGGTGTATCCCGGCGTTCCAGGTTGACCACGCCCTGCGTCACTTCGATTTCAGTTTCCTGCGCGCCAATCCGGAAGGTTTTCTTGGCGAGCAGAATCTGTACCAATGTCTGGACCAATTGAATGCGCATATCCGTAGCCTGTTCCATGAGGATCGCAATCTGGTTGTGGTTCAGCACATAGAAAGTGTCGGGTGCCTGCATGTGATCCTGCAGGTAGCTGGCGATTTCATGGGTGAGTTGTTCTGCCGCTTCGTTGCCATGGGTGGAACGCAGGCGACTGTGATGACGGATTTCCACCAGTAGCAGGGCCGTCGGGTCAACAGCCCGGAAGTCGGTTTCGCAGAGGAAACGAAGCGCCTCCAACAGGTTGTGATCTTCACTGTCTGCCTGGGACAGTACCGGTTTGGCGTCGCGGGCACCCTCCAGTGTCCAGTGATGCTGCAGCGGGCCGAGGGCCTGGGCGAGCAGTTTCTCGAATGCCTTCAGTTCCGGCTCCAGAAAACGGCCCCGGCAGCGACTGATCCGCAAGCTGCCGAAATTGCCCGAAGGCGTGTTCAGGGCGTACTCGGCGGTGTGGGTGCCGGGCAAACCCCGTTTCCAGAAACAGTCACCGTCCTCATGGCGATACTGCATGCCATCGATGCCGATCTGCTGATCCGTCAGACGGTAGATTGCGCCAATCAGGTCAGCCAGGTCCTCACTGGTGATCAGTGCGTGACGAACATCGGCTGGTTGGGTGTCCGGCAGGAATTCCGGTGTCAGCGGCGCTCCCTGCGTGGCGGTCAGGTATTTTTGAGAAGGCATTGCGCGGTCTCCGGTCCGAAATCTTGTTGTGCCGGACTAATGCGATAAGCGTGCCAGTTACGCCAATCGTGTAAAAAATCGCTAAGAAACAGTGGTTTGGGTGGCTATTGGTGGGGTGGCTCCTGGCTGGCGGAATCGTGACACAGAGCTCGCCAAAATTATGACGCCGCAGGTTCGCCCCGCTGCGCATCCAGCGCCTTCCCGTTTACAGACCCACTGTCGGAACCCATCAGGTACAGGTAGACCGGCAGGATCTCTTCGGGTGTTGGGTTGTTGGCCGGGTTCTCGCCCGGGTAGGCGTGTGCACGCATGTTGGTGCGGGTCGCGCCGGGGTTGATGCTGTTACTGCGCACACCATGCAGGTCGTACAACTCGTCAGCAAGCACCTGCATGAGCCCTTCGGTGGCGAACTTGGAAACGGCGTAGGCCCCCCAATGGGCCCGGCCCCTGCGGCCGACACTGCTGGAGGTGAATACCACCGACGCATCGCCCGCGGCAGCCAGCAGGGGGATCAGCGCCTGCGTGAGATAAAACGCAGCCTGCACGTTGACCTGCAGGACCTGCTGCCAGCGGGCCGGGTCATAGGATTCAACGGGGGAGAGATTGCCCAGCAGAGCGGCATTGTGGAGCAGCCCGTGCAGGGTGCCGAACTCCGCTTCGATCATGCCCGCCAGTTCCCGAAACTGCTCCGGGCCGGCGGTGGCGAAATCCAGCGCGCAGAGCGCGGGGCGCGGCGCATTGTCCGCGATGATCTCGTCATAGACCTGCTCCAGTTTTTCCGCTGTCCGACCGACCAGCAGGACCTGCGCTCCATGCGCGGCGTAGGCGCGCGCTGC
>JBFKXW010000141.1:0-7038 GCA_041637915.1 Pseudomonadales bacterium
ACGCAGCATCAAACCGTACGCCCCTTGAGGTGTTCCCGTCATTTGAACTGGACCTCATCACCATTGCAGTGCCGTTCCGTGGCGCCACGCCGACAGAATCCGAGGAAGGCATCGTGTTGCGGGTGGAGGAGGCGATCTACGACATCGAGGGCATCAAGCAGATCAATGCCACCGCCACGGAAGGGGCCGGCATCGTCACCGTGGAGGTGGACGCCGGCTATGAACCGCGCGATTTACTGGACGAGATCAAGAACAAGGTCGATGCAATCAACACCTTCCCCGCCGATGCGGAACGACCCACCTACGAACTGGCCACCCGCCTGCGCGAAGTGATCTCCGTCGGTATCTCCGGAGAGTTGCCGGAACGGCGGCTGCGCGCGCTGGGTGAGCGGGTGCGCGATGACCTGGTCAACCTGCCGGAAGTTTCGCAGGTGGAACTGCAGGAAGTGCGCGACTACGAGATCTCCATTGAGATTCCCGCGAACACGCTGGAGTCGCTCGGTCTGACCTTGCAGCAGGTCGCCGACGCCGTGCGTCGCTCCTCGCTGGACCTGGCCGCGGGTGCCATCCGTACGCGGGGTGGCGACGTGCTGATTCGGACGCTGGGGCAGGCCTACGATGAACGCGAGTTCGAGCGCATCGTGGTGCTGAGCCGGGAAGACGGCACGCAACTGACCCTGCAGGAGATCGCCACCGTCCGCGATGGTTTCGAGGAAGAACCGTTGCGCTCGCTCTTCAATGGCAAACCCGGTGTGCTGATCGAGGTCTACCGCGTGGGTGATCAGAGCGCGATCGAGATCGCGGATGCGGTATCCGCCTACGTGGAGCGCATGCGCCCCTCCCTGCCCCCGGGCATCGGCATGGAAACCTGGCGGGACCGCTCCCGCATCGTCAAGGCACGCCTGGCGACGCTGTCCGGAAGCGCTGTACAGGGCCTGCTGCTGGTTTTCCTGCTGCTGGCGCTGTTCCTGCGCCTCTCCGTGGCCATGTGGGTGTGCATCGGCATTCCGATCAGCTTCATGGGTGCCCTGATCCTGATGCCGGAACTGGGCGTGACGTTCAATATTGTCAGCCTGTTCGCGTTCATTCTGGTGCTTGGCATTGTGGTGGACGACGCCATCGTGACCGGCGAAAGCATTTACACCCGACTGAAAACCGCCAGTGACCCGCTGGAGGCCGCCATCCAGGGCACCCATGACGTGGCGGTGCCGGTGACCTTCGGCGTGCTGACGACTGCAGTGGCCTTCCTGCCGATCCTGTTCATCGAGGGCGCCCGCGGGCAGATCTTTGCGCAGATACCGATGATCGTCATCCCGGTGCTGCTGTTTTCGCTGGTGGAATCGAAGCTGATCCTGCCCTCCCACATGAAGCACATCCGCGTGCGCGGGGACCGTCCGGAGGATCATGGTGCCGTGGTTCGTGCGCAGATGGCGTTCGCGGATGGCTTCGAGCGCCTCATCGCCCGTGCGCATGGTCCGCTCCTGCGCATCGCCCTGACGCACCGCTACGTGACCATGGCCCTGTTCGTGGCCGGTCTGATCCTGATCCAGGCGGTGGTCAGCAGCGGCACGGTACGCTTCGTTTTTTTCCCGCGGGTGCAGAGCGAAACCGCCCGCGCAGACCTGACCATGCCCGCCGGTACGGCCTTTGAAGTCACGCAGCAGCACATCGAGCGGATGACTGCGGCCGCGCAGGAACTGAAAGCAGAGTACATCGACCCGCAAACGGGCGAGAGCATCGTGCTGAATATTCTTTCCACCGTGGGTTCGGCCGGCGGTGGCGATCGCGGCAGCCATGTGGGCCGGGTCATGTTTGAGGTGGTCTCGCCCGAGAAGCGCAGTCTGGAGATCACCAGTTCGGAACTGGTGCGCGAATGGCGGCAGCGCATCGGCCCCATTCCCGGAGCCCAGGAGGTCGGTTTCCGCGCGGAAATTGGCCGGGCCGGCAACCCGCTGGAGGTGGAACTGAGTGGCACGGACTTCAAGCAACTGGAGAACGCAGCCGCGCAGGTGCAAAGGAGACTCTCCAGCTACCAGGGCGTTTTCGATGTCGGCAATTCCATGTCCGACGGCAAGCGGGAGATCCGTCTGCGCCTGAAACCGGAAGCGGAACTACTCGGCATTACCCTGGAGCAACTCGCCCGGCAGGTGCGGGCCGCGTTCTTCGGCATCGAGGCACAACGCATCCAGCGCGGGCGTGAGGATGTGCGCGTGATGGTGCGCTATCCGGAATCAGAGCGACGTTCCCTGGCGACGCTGGAGCAAATGCTGATCCGGGCGCCCAGCGGTGCGGACGTGCCCTTCAGCGAAGTGGCAGCAGCGGAATACACCCGTGGTTACGACAGCATCCGTCGCGTCGACCGGCGTCGTGTGGTGCGGGTGTACTCGGACGTGGACAAACAGAACACAGACATCGAAGCACTCAAGCAGGATCTGGAAACGTTCGTGCAGGAACTGCTGCAGGATTATCCCGGTGTGCAGGGCCGCCTGGCGGGAGAAGCCGAAGAGCAGCGGGAGTCCTTCTCGTCGCTCCGGGTGGGCCTGATGGTGGTGTTGTTCGCCATCTACGCGCTGCTCGCGATCCCGCTGAAATCCTACGGACAGCCGCTCATCGTCATGTCCGTGATTCCGTTCGGCGCGATTGGCGCCGTACTGGGCCATATCGCGCTCGGCATGGATCTGAGCATCCTGAGTTTCATGGGCATGCTGGCACTGGTAGGCGTGGTGGTGAATGACTCGCTGGTACTGGTCGACTACGTGAACCAGCGGCGCGCCGAGGGCATGGAGGTCTTTGAGGCCGTAAACACCGCTGGCGTGGCCCGGTTCCGCGCGGTCATGCTCACTTCGCTCACCACCTTTGCCGGTGTCACGCCCCTGCTGCTGGATGAATCCACGCAGGCGCAGTTTCTGATCCCCATGGGGGTGTCACTGGGCTTCGGGGTCCTGTTTGCGACGCTGATCACCCTGGTGCTGGTGCCGGTGAATTACCTGGTGCTGGAAGACGTCAAGCGCCTGTTCTCCGGGCGCGGCATGGTGCCGGATCCGCAGGAGAGTCGGGTGTAGGTGGCTGCCGGATTCTTCATGCCAGCGAGGTGCACGGTGATCTTGTTGCGAAACCGGAGCCGCCTGACCGGCACACTGTGATCGCGGCTGGCGCCGCTCGCTGGGCCTGGAGATGCGCGGTTCTCCGGTAGAAGCGGCGCCAGCCGCAAGCCAAAGATCCGCCTCATTCAAACCTGAACCTGCCCAACCCGTCAGGCATCTGCCGCGGCGTGGTTCTCCAACACTTCCAGATCCACCTGGTGCAGCACGCTTTCATGCGTTGCACGCAGCACCACGCGCGGTGCGACACCGGCCTCAAGCGCTTCCAGCCAGCGACCGAGGCAAAGGCACCAGCGATCCCCTGCCTTCAGTCCCGGAAATTCGAAATCCGGGTTTGGGGTGCTCAGGTCGTTACCACGTTCCTTGCTGAACGCGAGAAATTCGTCCGTGCAGACCACACAGATGGTGTGTTCCCCGACATCGTCTGCACCGGTCTCGCAACAGCCGGTGCGGTAAAAGCCGGTTTTCGGATCCAGCGAACAGGCGGCAAGGTCCGCGCCATATACATTCTTGGCCACGCAGATTTCCCCGTTGGTCAAACGCCGGGGATTATGCCACGGAACACAGACCGTAGGAGCGGCGCCAGCCGCGATACAGATTGGCCGGCACAAATTTGTTTGCGAGGAGGAAAAAATCTCGGCTGGCACCGCTCCTCAGCGGGCCCTACAGCTTTACGCCGAGGCGCTTGTGCAGTTCCGGGCTCGTGGTGGTGTACATCAGGTGCACTTTCTGGCCCGGATTCAGGCTTTCCTTGATGGAAAAAGCCGCCAGTGCGGCTTCGTGGAAACCGCTGAGGATCAATTTTCGTTTCCCGGGGTAATGACTGACGTCACCCACCGCATAGATGCCCGGAATACAGGTCTGAAAGCGCTCGGTGTCTACCTCGATCTGCATATGCGCCATGTCCAGCCCCCATTCCGCAATCGGGCCCAGCTTGGGGGAGAGGCCGTACAGCACAAGGAGCTGATCGAGCGGCAGCATGCGCACGTCTTTATCCGCCGTGGTGATCTCCAGTTCGGTCAGGGTGCTGCCGACGGAACAAAAACCGCTCGCGCGCCCCTCCAGGAAGGTCATGCGACCCTGCTCGTGCAGGGCAAGCATTTCCTCGACACGGGCCGGGGCCGCACGGAAATTCCGGGACCGGTGCACCAGCGTGACGTCGCGGGCCACCTTGACCAGTTCCAGCGTCCAGTCGAGTGCACTGTCGCCGCCCCCCAGAATCACGACGTCCTTGCCCCGGTATGCCTCCGGGTCCGTGACCCGGTATTGCACCTGCTGGTTCAGGAAGGGCTCGATGCCATCGAGTTTCAGGGGCACCGGCTGAAAAGACCCGACACCCGCAGCGATAATCAGGTTCTTCGCACGAAACTCCTTCCCCTCGGCTGTTCTCACGACCTTGATCCCACTCTTCAGGACGCGCAGGCTGGCCGCGGTCTGGTTGAGGTGGAGTTCATACGGGAAGGGCTTGATCTGTTCCAGCAGGCGCTCAGTCAGCTCACTGGCACCACATTCCGGAATCGCCGGGATATCGAAAATCGGCTTCGTCGGATAAAGCGCGGCGCACTGGCCACCCGGCGCCGGCAATGCGTCAATGATCTGGCATTCAATGCCCTGCAAACCCAGTTCAAAGACCTGAAACAGGCCGCACGGACCCGCGCCGATGATCAGGGCATCCGTTTTGATTGCAGGTGGTTTCTTGCTTGCAGGCATGATCCAAATGGTACGCCGTTGACCCTCTTTGACAAGTAGGAGCGGCGCGAGCCGCGATCATTTTTGGGCATTACGGGCTAAGGCTGGAGGGCCGAACACAATCGCGGCTGGCGCTGCTCCTCCGGTTTCCTACCGCTGGATGCTGTATTTTTTCATTTTTTCCACCAGTGTGGTGCGACGAAGTTGCAGTTTCTCCGCAGCGCGCGCGACCACGCCGTCCTCGTCATCGAGCGCCTGTTCGATCAATGCCTTCTCGATTTCCTCGATGTGTTCCTTGAGATTGAGGCCGTTCAGGGGCAGCAACGCCGGATTTTCCTCGGGTGGGAGGGAGTGCGATACCGGCTCCGGAAGTTCCTCCTCTTCCAGCGCATCCGCCTCGTCGTCCTCGACATGCCGATACTTCGCAGGGAGGTCACGCACGCCCACGGTGCCGAACGGCTGCATGATGACCAGGCGCTCCACCAGGTTGGCCAGTTCCCGCACGTTGCCCGGCCACTCGTGGCGGCACAGCGAGAGAATCGCAGCGGAGTTAAAACGTAGCGAGCCCTGCTCTTCGTTCTCCATCCGCGATACCAACTCGTTGATCAGGAGCGGGATGTCTTCGCTGCGCTCGCGCAGCGGCGGCATCTCGATCGGAAACACGTTCAGCCGGTAGTAGAGGTCCTCCCGGAAAGTGCCTTCCTCGATCATTTTCTCCAGGTCACGATGCGTCGCCGCAATGACTCGCACATCGGCTTCAATCTGCTTGCTGCCGCCGACACGCTCAAACGTGCGCTCCTGCAGCACACGCAATATCTTGACCTGCATGTTGAGCGGCATGTCGCCAATTTCATCGAGGAAGATCGTACCGCCCGCAGCCAGTTCAAAACGCCCGGCCCGGGCACTGATCGCGCCAGTAAACGCGCCCTTTTCATGCCCGAACAATTCGGACTCCAGCAGTTCTCCCGGGATCGCACCACAGTTGATGGGCACGAAGGGTTTGTCCTTGCGGGGGGAATGGAAATGCAGGTTCCGGGCAACCACTTCCTTGCCGGTGCCCGACTCGCCGGTGATCAGCACAGTGACCTCCTTGTCGGCAACCTGCGACATCATGTCGCGTACGCGCGAGACGGAGCGGCTCGCACCCACCAGACTCCGGAACTGCAACACGTCACGGCGCTGCCCGCGTTCCCGGTTGCGGTCCTGCTGTGCACGCCAAACCTCCGCGCGATGCAGGGCGTCGACCAGGTCGTTGTAACGTAGCGGCCAGGTAAGCGGTTCATACATGGTGGACTCATCGGCGCCGGACAGGTCGCCATCGATCACCAGCACCGGCACCGCCGGATCCCAGGCCTTGTAGGCCGCCAGCGCTTTTCCAGACGCCGCCTCCCCAGCGACCAGCAAAGCCAGCACGGTATCCGCATCCGGCAGTTTCCCGGGATCGCCTGCGACCACAGAATCGCCCACGAACTCCAGGATCAGCCGCACGGACTCCTGGCGGGAGGCATCAGAATCAAGAATGAGGATCGACCGTTCCTGGGTCATGGAGTGCAGGTCCGTTGCACGTCAGAAAGTTGACTGGTTATCGAATAGTTAAGTTAAGTTTTTCTGGCAGGTCAATGGTTTGGCGGAAAACTTAGCGTTAGGCGACGCTTTCCCTGATATAGGCAACCGCGCCGTTTCCAACTGGATCAGGTTCGTCTCGCGAAGATCATTCAATCCGAACCGCGCGCCGCTTGGGAGACCGCCTCCAGAAATCGCAGGCAATCCCGGGCGTGTTCGGCTCCGAAAACGTATGGGGATGATGAGCGGGTGCCCACAAGATAGGACTGCAACGAGCCGTGAATATCCCGGTAAAGGTTGGCGAAAGCCTCAATGAAACCTGCGGGATGGCCTGCCTTGAAGCGGGCATAGCGATTGAGATTAGCGACTTTCAAATCTGGAACTCCCCGGTCCAGAGTGCGCCGTCCCTCTTCAGCGGTGGTCAGCATGAGAGATTCCGGATTCAATTGAGACCATTCCACTGCACCCTTGCTGCCGAATGCTCGCACCCGCAGCCCATTGGAATACCCTAACGCTGCTTTTCCCCACCAGGCATCCAGGTCCACTCGGTCGGACCACCCGGCCAGGCACGAGACGGTATCTACCAACTGCGGAAAACGGCCGTGCGTTCTCTCCCTGGCGACAATGCTCCCCGAGGGTGCCATACCAGTCAGGAAACTGGCGAGGTGATAAACATGCGCCCCTA
>JBFKXW010000142.1:0-7013 GCA_041637915.1 Pseudomonadales bacterium
ATCAGCTCCTGGAGGAGTTTGCGCAACTGAAGGCCACGACACCGGAGATGATGGACCGGCTGAGGGTTTTGCGGGAACGTCTGGCACTGAAGGAGCTTGGCAAAACGATTTCACGTTTCTTCCGCACCGGCAGTGATGATTGATTGACTATGCTTTGGCGATGAATATTTCCTCCCGCAGGGAAAGACGCATGCCTGTGGCGGTCAGGAGGGCGGAGTGACACCACCAAGTATTGAAGAGAATCCGGATTTGCTCGCCGGAGCGCGCGTGTTGGCGGTGGATGATACGCCCGCCAATCTGAACGTGATCAACCAGGTATTTGCCCCCTACGATGTCGACCTTTCGATCGCAATGAGTGGCGAGGAGGCAATCGAGCTGGTGCGGGACATCGCGCCGGAAGTTATCCTGATGGATGTCATGATGCCCGGTCTGGATGGCATGGAAACCTGCCGGCGCATCCGGGCCATGCCTGAGTTGCACGACCCACCGATTATTTTTGTGACCGCCAGTCCGGATGACGCGCAGAAGGCGTTCGACGCAGGTGGGGTCGATTACGTCATCAAGCCGATTCGGCATGGTGAGCTGCTGGCGCGGGTCGGCAACCATCTCACGCTGCACCGGCATCGGCGCCGGGCCGGTCAGGATCCGCACGCGCAGTTGCGGCTGCAACTGCAGCCGGTCATCGAGGAGATTCAGCGGATTGCTGGCACGCTCGAAGGTCGTGGCAGTGACGCGATCCGTGCGGATCTGCAAAGTGTAAGCAAGTCCCTGGGTGCCATCACCCGTCAGTAGTTTGATGTGGGACGTATCGTGTCGGCCTGATGGTTCGGGCCGGTTCCGATGATCTGAACCGTTGGTTGCAACGCAGGCAGCGTGCGTCGCGGCAGCGAACATGCAGGCGTAGCGCGCGTCACGTGCTCCTGATCTCCGGAAGGGTGGGTATGTATCAGGCTGGCTGGTCCAGAGTGGAAATCGACATCGAACCACGCGGGTATGCGATGTTCGGGTACGGACAGTGGCGGCATCGGGCACGCGGCAAGCGCACGCCGCTGTACGCGCGGGCGGTGGTCCTGGAGGACGATGCTGGCAGCAGTTTGCTGTTCTGTTGTCTGGATCTGGGCTATGTCAGCGCGGCAATGCGCGCCGGGCTGGTGCGGTCGCTGACTGTGGCACTCGGTGACCGGTTTTGCGAGGAGTCGCTCGTGCTGACCTGCACACATACGCACTCCGGGCCCGGCGGATGTTCCCAGGAAGCGCTGTACAACTTCGTCACACCCGGTTACCTGCCGGATCATGTGGATGCCATCGTGAGCGCAGCTTCGAGCGCCATCCTGCGGGCATGGGCGTCGCGCGAAGCAACCGAGGTGCTGTTTCAGTCCGCGTATCTGGCGGCCGAGGCACCGGTGGCCTGGAATCGTTCCCTGACGGCGTGGAACCGCAACCCGGACGTGTTGAAATATCGGGCAGAGGAAGCGCACCTGGCACTGGATCGCGAGATGCCGCTGCTGTGTTTGCGTCGTGCGGGTCGGCCGCATGCATTCATTTCGCTGTTCGGCGTGCACGCGACCTGTCTGGGCAATTCGCTGTCACTGCATGATGGGGACAACAAGGGCTACGCCGCTGCGTATGCAGAGCAGGCGCTCGAAAACAGCGGGATTGTCCAGCCCGTGTGCCTGTTTGCGCAGGCAACGGCGGGGGACGTGTCTCCCCACTATCACGGCCCGGGCGAACTAAAAAGACGCCGACAACTGCACGGCGAGGCGGAGTATCGGTACGCCGAGCAGAATGGTCGCCTGCAGGCAGAAACAGCGCTGGCCGCGCTGGCGGAGGAAGGGGGTGAGATCCTCAGCGGGCCGCTCTCCGGTCTGCTGAGCTTTGCCGATTTCACCAACGTGGAGGCAGCCCCCCGGTTCGCCGGTGCCACCGGGGGAGCATGCACCAGTGACCCGTGCCACGGCGTGGCGTTTTTTGCCGGCACACCAGTGGATGGGCCGGGGATTGCACCGCAGCTCGCCGCAGTGGCACGCCGGATCTCCAGAATGGTGCGGCGTTTCCGGCTGTCGCGCTTTTCCGGTCTGCCGGCCGCAGACCGGCGTTACTATCGCGCGCTGTACGCGTCACAGGGCAGCAAGGACATCCTCCTCGAGGCACAACGCAAGATCACGCTGGGCCAGCCCATTCGGGGCACGGGTCCGGCCGGGCTGATCGATCCGATCGTGCAGGAGATGGGGCGACAGTTCCGCATTGGTGCGGTCCGTGAGAGTGCGCTGGTGCCGACCGTGTTGCCCCTGCAACTGGTTGCGATCGGGAACCTCGTGCTGGTGTGCTGCCCGGGAGAAATTACCGGGACGGCTGGCATGCGGATTCGGCACACCGTGGACGAGTCGCTGAAGGCAGCAGGCTTTGCGCCGCACCGGGTCGTACTCTGCTCCTACTGCAATGAATACATGGGCTATGTCACGACCCGCGAGGAATACGAAGTGCAGGCTTATGAGGGTGGACATACGGTGTTCGGGCAATGGACGCTGGCAGCATTTCAGACG
The DNA here is from genome assembly GCA_041637915.1 of Pseudomonadales bacterium. Lineage (GTDB taxonomy): Bacteria > Pseudomonadota > Gammaproteobacteria > Pseudomonadales > JBFGWM01 > JBFJWR01. Next base: position 2,544 of record JBFKXW010000142.1, read on the forward strand.
CTGTTCGATCGACTCGCCGCACAGTTCGCACGCCCGCCCGAAGAGCGCGAATACGATCGCCAGATGCGGCCGTCGGAGCCCCCTGAAAAAGAACTGGTATTACGGAGCGCGCTGCCGGTCCCGAATCACTGACCCGTCCAGCTCCCGCCCTCAGGGTTCTAGCGCCGAACTCTCCGAGCAGAATTCTGAACCGCCGGCCTGATCATCCACACAGTGTTCGCGGTAGGGCAGTGCGGTGTCGTAGGACCCGTCCAGCAGCTTGCTGAGTTGCTCAAACGAAACCCGCATGACCGGGTGGGTTTCGTCGAAATCCGCCGCGTGACCGGCAAGCCCGACCACGTTGACCGGATCGGTTTCACCATCGCCACCACCGGTGATTGTGTTGGTCCCGGTGTAGTCCGGGTTGTTGCCCCCGGGTCGGTCCGGATTATCTCCCTGACCGTGAGACGGATCCTTGCGCACAACGGTGAACAACTGCGTCGGCAGGCCCGCCTGCGAGGCTGCCAGCGCCATCTCGCGCACCTGGTTGTAAGGGACCAGTCCGTCATTGATGGCATGGATCAGCGTGACCGTTTCCAGGCCGGCATCGGCGATGCGATTCACGTTCATCACCACCGTGCGGCGCTGATACTCGCCCGGAACGGCGTCCGGCGTTCCGCCCGCGTCATTTTCCATTTCCGCCGCCAGTTCACTCAGCTGGAATGCGCGGGCCTCCAGGTAGGACTCGCCGAAATTGACCAGCGGTTCCACGCCAACCCAGTGATTGAAAACCGGTTGCTGCGGGTCCTCCACGACATACAGCGCTTCCGATAGCGCGGTGCCGGAAATTGCACCACCCATGGAAATGCCCCACAGGTAGGTGGTCCGGATATCGCCCTGCACGGCGGGCGGTGCATTGGCATTTTCGCTTTGAGACGCGCCCGTATCACTGCGCCGGGCCTGCCCGCGCGCACTTCCGGGAGGAAGTCCGTTCCGAATGCGATCCTTCGCCGCCAGCGTGCCGGCCACCACGTCCTGTGCACCCAGCCCGACCGGGAACAGAAAATTGTTGCGGTAATTGACCGCGAGAACGGCCACATCCGGAGAGGTGAACCGGGTCACATGGTGGTAGAACGCCCGGTAGGCCTCATTGCTTCCAAAAACATCGCCGTTCAGCCCATGGCAGAGCACCACCAGCTTCGTCGGGCTACTGCCGTCGATGTATCCAAGCATCGCCTTGGGCGTGTCGATGAACGTGCCGTGTTCGTCGATATCGCGCGCCGGGTCCGGTTTCGGCATGCGCATCGCGCCGGCTTCCACCGCCGCGTCGTCCACCGGTGACGGGTCAAAGGTGAAGGTTTCGATCGTGACACCATCACGCTCCTCGGGGTCTTCCAGTAATTCGTATCGGTAGTGGCCTGCCTGCGCGGAAGCAGCGAGCAGGGTGCCGATCAGGGCGAGGATGGTGGTGTGTAGCCGGGCAGCCATTGTCTAAGCTTCTCCTGGGGCTTCGCCCCGTTATCCAGGCGCACCAGTGTACAGTGCTTTGCTGTTTTGTGCATAAACTGACCAGCGAGGGCGGGGTATTGTCTTCAGGGCGTGGGGGCCCTGGCCCGTACCTGCAGAGAGGCCTGTAGTGCAGAAAGTTGTACGCGCAGCGGTTGTCGAGGATGAGGAAGACGACTTCCTGATGCTGACTGACCTGCTGCGCAGGGAACCTTTTTACCAGGTCAGCGCGGACTGGCTGAGCCAGCCCGGCGAGGCAGTGAGGTCCATACTGGAGGGCGACTATCAGATCGTCTTTCTGGATTACAAGATGGGCCCGGTCAGCGGTCTGGCCATCGCGCGTGAGTTGCGCGCCATGGATTACGACCTGCCGATTGTCATGGTGACCGGGGTGGGGAATGCCGGGATCGAGCGCGCCGCGATCCATGCGGATATCGACTACTTCCTCGCCAAGGACCAGCTCAACGAAGCCCTGATCAGCACCACGCTGCATTTCGGGGTTGCCGGGTGGCTCACAAAAAGCGGCATGCGTGGCAACCGCCATATGCTGACGGGCCTGCCCAGGCGGCGGCTGTTTCAGGAACTGCTCGGTGCAGCCGCGACCGTGGCGGCTGACCACCTCACGCTGGAGCTTGGCCTGGTGGGGGCCGAATTGCACCCGGTGGAGGCGGGTTGCCAACCGGATGCATACGATGAGCAGCACGCCTGGAGGGAACTGATCCTGCGGCTGCAGTCCGCGTTGCCGTCCACGGCACTGATCGGACATCTCGGGCCTCGTACCGTGGGCTGTATGATCAGCGGCGATGCGCAGAGCCGTGCAGGTATGCGGGATGCGCTGGAGCACTGCGTCACCACGCCACTCGCGGCCGCGGGTTCAACCTGGGCGGTGAAATGCCGGTTCGACTGGCGCACGCATGCGTCGGGCTGGTCCGGCAGCGAGTGGGTGTTGCAGGCCGGCATCCGCCCATCCAAAAAATCGAATGGCGCCGTGCATTCCGCCGATTCCGCGCTGACCCCGGCCGACATGGCCGTGCGCCATCAGGGTCGTCGTGCCCTGATGGTGGAGGATAATCGCGTCAATCAGTTGCTGGCAAAGAAAATGCTGGAGAGCCTCGGGCTGGCCTGTGACCTTGCAGGAAATGGCGAGGAGGCGGTGCGCAGGGCGTCAGCCGACCACTACGACATCATCTTCATGGACATTGAGATGCCGGTCATGGATGGATTCGAGGCGGCGTCCCGGCTGCGGGACCAGCGCCTCTCGGTGACACCGATCGTTGCGCTCACTGCGCGGGAGGATGAGGGGGTTCGCCAGCACTGCCGCAAGGTCCACATGAATGGGTATCTGCTGAAACCGCTCAGGAAAGCCCAGCTCTCCCGGGTGCTGGATCGTATTTTCAATCTCTGATCGCCAGCGCCACGCAATTTTCCGCTGATCCTTTACAATCCCGGTCTGGAAGGATCAGCTGCAGGACGCACGTGCACCCCGCCATTTCCATACGCCAACTCGACAAGACCTATGCAGACGGGCTGCGTGCCCTGCAGGGGATTGATCTGGACATCCGTCGCGGAGAGATCTTTGCGCTGCTGGGCCCCAACGGAGCAGGCAAAACCACCCTGATCAGTATTGTCTGCGGCATCGTCAATGCCAGCGCCGGGACCGTCCATGTCAACGGGCATGACAACGTGCGCGACTTTCGGGCGGCCCGCGCGCTGATCGGGCTGGTGCCGCAGGAGCTTTCCACTGATGCGTTCGAGAGTGTCTGGGCGACGGTGAATTTCAGCCGGGGCCTGTTCGGCAAACCCCGTGATCCGGCTTACCTGGAGAAGCTGCTGCGTGACCTGTCGCTGTGGGAGAAGCGCCAGTCCCGCATCATGGATCTTTCCGGTGGGATGAAGCGGCGCGTGCTGATCGCCAAGGCGCTTGCCCACGAGCCGGAAATCCTGTTTCTGGATGAACCCACCGCCGGCGTTGACGTGGAATTGCGTCGCGACATGTGGAACATGGTGCGGCTGCTGCGCGAACGGGGCGTCACCGTGATCCTGACGACGCACTACATCGAAGAGGCCGAGGAAATGGCCGATCGCGTCGGTGTGCTGCACCAGGGGCAGCTGGTGGTGGTGGAAGAGAAAACCCGCCTGATGCGACAGCTCGGCGGCAAGCAGCTGACCCTGCATTTACAGGCGCCGATGGAGCAGATTCCGGCAGCGTTGTCGGGCCATACGCTGGAGCTTTCGGCCGACGGTATGGAGCTCTATTACCACTTCGACGTGCAAAGCGAGGACACCGGCATTGCGGAACTGCTGCGCGAACTCGCGGAGCAAAATATCGATTTCCGCAATCTGCATTCGAGCGAGACCTCGCTGGAGGAAATTTTTGTGAATCTGGTCAGGGAGCGGGCATGAACTGGCGAGGCATGCAGGCCATCTACCGTTTCGAGATGGCGCGCACCGGGCGGACCCTGATGCAGAGTATTCTGTCACCGGTCCTGTCCACTTCCCTGTATTTCGTCGTGTTCGGTGCGGCGATCGGCTCACGCATGGGGGACATCGACGGCGTTAGCTACGGTGCATTCATCATTCCGGGTTTGCTGATGCTCTCTCTGCTTAATGAAAGCATTTCGAACGCGTCCTTCGGGATCTACATGCCGCGTTTTACCGGCGCCATCTACGAGATACTCTCGGCGCCTGTTTCGAGCCTGGAAATCGTTGTTGGCTATGTCGGGGCGGCTGCCACAAAGTCGCTGATCCTGGGTCTGCTCATCCTGGCCACGGCGCGCTTGTTTGTGGACTACAGCATCGTGCATCCGGTCTGGATGCTGTGCTTTCTGGTGCTCACCGCGGTCACGTTCAGCCTGTTTGGGTTCATCATCGGTCTTTGGGCAGATGGATTCGAACGTTTACAGGTGGTGCCGCTGATGATTGTGACCCCACTGACGTTTCTGGGTGGCAGCTTTTACTCGATCGATATGCTTCCGCCGCTCTGGC
>JBFKXW010000143.1:0-6991 GCA_041637915.1 Pseudomonadales bacterium
GGTGAGGACTGGGATGTGTTTGTGGTCGACTACAAGCTTCGCGGTGCGGATACCGGGTTGGACTGTATCCACACGGCGCGCGAGCGCGGGATCAGCGTTCCCACCGTCATCATGTCCGGCTACCCACTGCAGGGCATGGGCCTGACAGAACACGACGAGGCGCTGCTGCGCAGCGGTGAACTGAAATACATTCACAAGGCCAGCGTCAGCATCGAATCGGTGATGCAGAGCCTGGGCGATTACATCGTCGCTTTCGGCGTGTGAAGCGACAGTGCGTGGAAGCCGAAGGCCGGTTGAGAAAGGCCGTGCACCGCTGCAGCGCGCGTTGTCAAAGGTTCCTGGCACCGGCCCGGCCGGGCTGATACCGGGTGGGTCGAAGCTGCACCGATCGCCGCGGGCGATCCGGAATGCGTGGGGGATTGCCCCGGCTTCTGGCAAAATGACCCGATGACATCTTTCGATGCCACCGAGTTCCTCAAAACCGTCAGCACCCGACCCGGCGTGTATCGCATGCTGGACGCGGACGGCGAGATTCTCTACGTCGGCAAGGCGAAAAACCTGCGCAAGCGCCTGTCGAGCTATTTTCGCAAGTCCGTGATGGAGGCCAAGACGCAGGCGTTGGTGGAGCGCATTGCCAACGTGGAAGTCACCATCACCCACAGCGAGACGGAAGCGCTGCTGCTGGAGCAGACGCTGATCAAGCAGCACCGGCCTCCGTACAACATCATCCTGCGCGACGATAAGTCCTACCCCTACGTGTACCTCTCCCGGCACGAGTTCCCCATGCTGGCGTTCCGGCGTGGCAAGCGCGCACGGACAGGCCGTTATTTCGGGCCCTATCCGGGTGCGACTGCGGTCCGTGAAAGCCTGAACACGTTGCAGAAGGTGTTTCAATTGCGCAACTGCGACGACACCTTCTTCAGAAATCGCAGCCGACCCTGTTTGCAGCATCAGATCAAGCGCTGCAGTGCGCCCTGCGTGGGTCGTATCTCTACCGACGACTACGCGCGGGACGTGCAGGACGCCGTGCTGTTTCTGGAAGGACGCAGCCATGAAGTCGTGCAGGCGCTGGTGAAGCGGATGGAGCAATGCGCGGAAGCATTGGCGTACGAGGAAGCTGCAGAACTGCGCGACCGCATCACCAGCCTGCGGCGGGTACAGGAACAGCAGGCAGTGGTAGGTCAGGGGGGCGACGTCGATGTGATCGCCTGTGCGGTACGACCGGGGGGCATCTGTGTGCAGGCGGTCTTCATTCGTGGCGGGCGATTGCTGGGCAGCAAGAACTGGTACCCCAAACTCAGAATGGAATGCAGCGCGGCTGAAGCACTGGGTGAGTTTGTTCCGCAGTTCTATCTTTCGCCGGGCAGTGTCCGTGAAGTGCCTGCCGAGGTGTTGGTGTCAGAGAAACTCGAGGACGAAGCACTGCTGGAGGCGGCGCTCACGGAACGGGCAGGGCGCAAGGTCCGCATCGCCAACGCAGTGCGCGGCAAGCGGGCTGCCTGGTTGCGGCTCGCGCAAACCAATGCAGACCAGTCGCTGGGCACCATGCTGGCGGGACGCCAGAACATGCTGGGACGGTTTGAGTCGCTGGCCGAGGGGCTCAGTCTGAGCCAGATGCCTGCGCGCATCGAGTGTTTCGACATCAGCCACTCGGCGGGTGAACTGCCGCAGGCATCCTGCGTTGTTTTCGGCCTGGAAGGGCCCCTGAAGGCAGACTATCGCCGTTTCAACATAGAGGATGTTGCCGCAGGCGATGATTACGCAGCGATGCAGCAGGCCGTATTGCGCCGGTATCGGCGCATCAGGAAAGGGGAGGGAAAACTGCCGGATATCCTCTTCATCGATGGGGGCAAGGGACAGGTCAATGCCGCCTTGCAGGCGCTGGACGAAGCCGGGATCGAGGGCCTGACGGTCATTGGGGTTGCCAAGGGAGCCGGGCGCCGGGATGGTCTGGAAACCCTGCTGCGCGCACGCCCCGGTGGCCAGTTCGAGGAGCTGGCGCTCAGGCCGGATTTCCCTGGACTACACTTGATACAGCACCTGCGTGACGAGGCGCACCGCTTCGCCATCACCGGGCATCGCGGCCGGCGGGACCGCAAGCGTGGCAAAAGTCCGCTGGAGCGTATTCCGGGTATCGGGCCGGCGCGTCGCAGGGAGCTTTTACGACACTTTGGCGGCTTGCAGGAGATTGAGCGCGCCAGCATGGAAGACCTGGCCCGGGCGCCGGGCATCAGTCGCGCATTGGCAGCCGACCTGTATGCCGCGCTGCATGGAGACGCGAACGGGTGATTTGTCAGACCCGGGGAATGTAAAGGAAGGCCGTTGTGAATATACCCACCTTGCTGACCCTGTTTCGGATCGTGCTCATCCCGGTGTTGGTGCTGATTTTCTACCTGCCTATGAAGGGCTCAGGCATTCTCTGCGCAGTGATTTTTGCCGTCGCCGGCATTACGGACTGGCTGGATGGTTACCTGGCCCGCAAGCTCAATCAGACCACCCCCTTCGGCGCCTTCCTCGATCCGGTGGCGGACAAACTGATGGTGGCGACGGCGCTTGTCCTGCTGACTGAGATTCACGCCACACCTTTTATGGCGGTTCCTGCGGCTGTGATCATAGGGCGCGAGATCATGGTCTCTGCGCTGCGGGAGTGGATGGCAGAGATTGGCAAGCGCGCCAGCATCGCGGTTTCCTACATCGGCAAGGTCAAGACCACGGTGCAGATTGTCGCCATCGTCGTATTGCTGGCCATTGATCCTTTCACCAAGGGATTCCTTTACTACATGGGCTTTGTCCTGCTGGACATTTCCGTCGTGCTCACGCTCTGGTCCATGCTGCTCTACCTGCGGGCAGCCTGGGACGATCTCTGGCCCAAAACGGCGGTGGAAGAAAAGACCGACGATTGAGGAGACTGCGTGCTCACGGGGGAAACCGCAGGGCGTCGCAGACAAAGGACACTGCCTGCCGGGCGATTTGGGGCCGGTCAGTTTTTCTTCAGAATATCTTCCAGCGCTCCTTCCAGTTCCCCGAACTGAAAAGTGAATCCACCCTCCTGCAGTTTGCGTGGCAGTACGCGCTGACCCGTGATCAGGAGATGCGCAAACTCTCCGAGCAGGATGCGCAGGACGAACCCTGGCATGGGGAGAAAGGCCGGCCGGTGCAGAACCTTCCCCAGCGTTTGAGCGAACACCACGTTCGGCACCGGGTTGGGCGCAGTGAGATTGAATGCGCCATGCTGCTCCGGATGTGCGAGTAGCCATTCAATGGCGCGCAACACATCCTCACGATGCACCCAGGACATGTACTGCTGACCGCTGCTGATCGGACCGCCCAACCCAAATCGGTAGGGCGGCAACATGTCCGCCAGTGCGCCGCCACCCGGGCCAAGGACGATGCCCAGCCGGATGATGGCGGTGCGCACGCCCAGTTGCTCTGCCTTTCGTGCGGCACTCTCCCAACTGGCGCAGAGATCGTGCTGGAATTCCTCATGGGGTGCGGCGGTTTCATCCAGCGGCGTGTCGTCCTGGGCACCGTAAAAGCCGACCGCAGAGGCACTGATGAGGCAGGCGGGTTTCTGATCACGCGCGGCCAGGAACTCTGTAATCTGCTCGGTGATCCGGACGCGGCTTTCCACCAGTTCGCGCTTGCGATTTTTCGTCCAGCGGCCCTTGCCAATTGAGGCGCCGGCCAGATTCACCACGGCATCTACAGGCTGTGAAAGTGGGATCTCTGTCAGTGTGCTGATCCCCTGCACGCCTGCCCCGCATAGGGCCGGCACACGCCCCGGCTGACGACTCAACACGGTGACTTCGTGACCTGCGTTACGCAGTCGCTGGCACAGCGCGGTGCCGATGAATCCGGTGCCGCCGGTGAGCAGTACATGCATGGCTTCGGCCTGTCTCTTCGCTACAACAGCGTCCATTCTACCGCCTGCTGCCCGGTATGGGGGGTGGTACGCTACGCAGCAGAATTTATTCGCATACATGCCATGGGAGCGCGATATGCCCAGTCAAGAGTTCGTCCTGTCCTGTGAAATTCAGGCACCGACAGAGAAAGTGTTCGACTTTTTTGCCGACCACGAATGTTTTGGCCGGATCTGGAGTGGCACCACACGCCGGATTGCCGACGGGGTGGATGGCATCAATGGCGTCGGTTCCAAGCGACGGATTCATCTCGGCCCCTACTCGTTCGACGAAACGACGCTGACCTGCCAACGGCCCGAACTGATCGAATACACCTCCTCACGGAACAGCCCGCTGCGCAATCATAAGGGCCGCATCGAAATCCACGCAGACGGTGACGGCAGCCGGATTCACTACACGATCGGGTTTGACCCGAGGATTCCGGGCACGGGCCGCTTCATGGCCTATCTGATTCAGCGCGACTGGCGGCGTCGGATTGGCTCCATCATCCGGGAGATCGAGCAGGCCTGACGTGACGTCCCATTCCGGCTCAGGCAGCTGCGGTACGGGCCGGTCGCACGCCCAGGATGGGCTCGACGTCAGGGCGTCGGGATGGTGGGGTGACAGGGTTTGGCTTGCAAAATTGCCTTTTCGAATGCGCCGAATATCGGGTGATATCGCCATCACTTCAGCTTGAAAATTCGACAGGCGTTTTCACTCAGGAAAAGACGCTCCACCTCGTCCCCCAGCGCCAAATCATCCAGCCCTTGGAGGGCTTTGGCGGGCATAATCATCGGGTAATTTGTGCCGAAAAGCACTTTGGCCCGTCCGTGACCACGCATGAATTCCACCAAAGCCCGGGGATACCTTTTTGCGGTGTACGCCGAGGTGTCGATGTAAACATTCTCATGCTTCGTTGCAACAGCGATCGCTTCCTCGGTCCAGGGGTAGCCAATATGCCCACCCACAATCACCAATTCCGGGAAATCAATGGCCACCTGATCCAGATAGATGGGCCTGCCCACTTCTGAAGGCATCAGCGGACCCGTGTGACCAATTTGAGTACAAAATGGAATGCCCAGATCACAGCATGCGGTGTAAACGGGATAGAAACGACGATCCGTGGGCGGGACTTCCCAAAGCCACGGCAGTACCCGAATCGCCTTGAATCCCAATTCGTGAATACATCGCCGAATTTCACGAACAGCAGTCATGGGCCTGGAGATATCCACTGATCCCACACCCACAAACCGGTCGGGCGCCTCGGCGACAAAGCCCGCCACCTCATCGTTGGAAATCATGACGTTGCCAGGCGCAATCCACGCTGAAATCAAACTGCGATCCACGCCTGCCTGATCCATCATTCCCACTGTCATCTGCACTGGAATTTCAACTTTGGGCACCGGCATCTTCGTCCACCGACGGAGTGATTCAAAGATGGGGTCCTGCGCGTGCCGTAGCGTCGGATGCTGTGCCCAGGCGTCTATGATCAGCGAAGTTCTCTACTGGCAGTTTTCAATGAAGGGGAAACGAGAATCTGTATGAAAGCCTCTTACCGACGACCGTGCCACGGGGGTTCTTTCTGTCTGAAAACGGACGCCACTTTTTTGGTCTGGCTCGGGAATCGGAGGGCAAATCAGTGCGGTCATGTCACGGCGTTTGACGACATTACTTCTGAGTCGGAAAGACGTCTTTTTCGTATCATCACAACGGCCTTCAGCGACAGAGACAGGGACTTGATGGTGGCCGTTGCCGCTACTGTGATCGCGGGGATGGTCATCTTCAATGGCATTCCGACATCCGTTTCAAAGGAAGTTTCCCAGCGCATGACTGTGCCGCCATCCGTTTTCCTGAACAGCATGCTGCCGCCTGCGTGAGGCAGTGGTAGTGGCCAACGCATGAAAAAATAGTCCCAACGGTCCGGGCGCTGTACACCAACCACCTTTTCAACCATGGTGAAGGCGATGGTCCTGATCTCACGGACAGCCCCCAGTCCTGAGGAGGGGTTCACTTCTCCCTCGGTGAGCAAAGTACTGCTGAGAACACCAGGCAAGTTCCTGTAGGTTTCATGATTCGTGAAGACATCGAAGACAAACGCAGGCGGAGCAGGGACAAACGTCTCGACGCTGACTGTCTTCTTCTTCATTTCGTTGTTCTCCTGATATTTTCCCACGCGGCGGTCGCAGCGTAACGGTCTTCAGTTTCATGTGCCAATGGGGTGTTCAGTCTTTTCATCCACACCGTGCGGCAGGCCCCGCCCGAGACCGTCCCGGCACTGTATCCAACACGGTGTCCAGAACTGGGACAGATTGCGTACGACTCGCTGGTCTGAGCGATGTGTTCCCTTATGGTGATCGTGTTCGGTGGAGGGGCAATGGTCGAGCACCCCGGCCTGATTAAATGATGATCTATGGGTGTTGTCTGGATGGGGCCAAACCGGAAGAGGGCGGCTGCTCTCGACTCAGCAGGGAGCGAACCTCCTGCGAGTCATTCTCGGTTCCAGGGGTGAGCGATCGGGACTCCGTTTGGACCCTTGGCAATCGATTGGCGTTGCCGACCGGCGCCGTGGAGTCCCAGATAGGGCGTGGAGGGCTGAGGTAGGTATCTGATTTCCCTGAAAATCAGCCAATGGGTCTCTTCGTGATTGTTGACTTCGGAACATCAATCTCTAAAATGCACACTCCGTCGCAGGAGACCACTGTGACACATCAGTTCAGCATCAAGCTGAATGCCCTATAAGCGGGAATAGCTCAGTTGGTAGAGCACAACCTTGCCAAGGTTGGGGTCGCGAGTTCGAGTCTCGTTTCCCGCTCCAGATTTCAAAGACTTACGACAGGGTTTCTACCGGCTCCGCCCCATATACGGGGATGGTGGCAATTCACGGCTCTACCCCAGGCTCTATCCCATAACCGGGGGATAGGGGCATTTCACTAGACCCGATTAATGATCCCATCCCAACCACAATGGACCAAGACCCTGGTCCGGTATTGTCTTTGATGACTCAGCGATCGGACGGGTGCTGGCGTTGTTGCGTGACAATATGTACCTCCGAGTGCGCGGCACAGGGAATCGCTTGCTGGTCTGATTCTCCA
>JBFKXW010000144.1:0-6904 GCA_041637915.1 Pseudomonadales bacterium
ACCCTCGCGCGCCAGGTCCAGATGGTACTGCTCCAGCGGCGTCCGGCTATGCATGGGGGGCATCCAGCCAGGCCTGGAGTCGCTCTTTCAACTCAACCAGCCGACCGTGAAAAAAGTGACTGCACCCTTCCAATACCTCGATCTGTGGCGCTGGCTCCAGCGTGCGCATCGCCTTCATGACTGCCTCAGCGTCCACCACCTCATCCGCATCGCCCTGCAACACCAGTGTCGGCACAGCAACCGGCAGCACGGACGTATAGTCAAAATTCACCACGGAAGGAGCCAGCAATACGAGACGCTCCACGGCACCACCTGCCTGCAGGAGCCGGTCCGCCGCGCAGGCCGCTGCATACGAGCCAAAGGAGAAACCAGCAATGGACAGCCTGGCCTGCGGATTCTGCGCCCACATCCACTCGGCGACCGCGAGGGTGTCCTCGGTTTCCCCAACACCCTCTCCGTAGCTCCCGGCACTGCGGCCAACGCCGCGGAAATTGAACCGCACGACCGGCACATCCCGCTCCCGCCAGACGCGCGCCACCGTGGTCACCACCTTATTCTGCATGGTGCCACCAAAGAGTGGATGCGGATGACAGACGAGCGCCATTTCCGGCGCACCTGTACGCATTGCCTCCAGCCCGGCCACGCGCGCTTCCAATTCGCCTGCCGGCCCGGCAATCATTTCTGCTGTTTCCCGCATAATCCCCTGCATGCTTTCCGCTAAAACGCCCGCCTGTCATTGTGTCCACTCGGCGGCGAAACCTATAATGATGCGCCCGAATGACAAACTTCAAGCTCACCCGGCGCCGGCGTTATGATACCGGCAGCAATCAGAGGACGCGTTCATGGATCTGCTGGCGACACAATGGATGATCGGACTGCTCGGCTTCGCGGCCGGCATCGCGGTTGGTGCGCTGATCTACCACTTCACCCGCTCAGACGGCGGCATGAGTGGTCACGTGGCGGAGGAACTGGAGCAGCTGCGCGCGGAGAATGAAGCGTATCAAAGCAATGTTGCACGCCATTTTCAGCGTACCGCGGAACTCGTCAACAACCTCACCGAAAGCTATCGGGACGTGCACGAACACCTGGCGCAGGGCGCGCAAAGCCTCTGCAGCGAGGATGAAGCCCTGCGCAACCAGCTGGAAAGCTCCCTGGCCAACCGGTTGATCAGTCAGCCAGAACCCACACCGGAAGAAGCGGAAAAACTGCTCGATAAGGCGGTCGAGCCACCCAAGGATTACGCGCCGAAAAGTGAACCCGGTGAACGCGGCACCCTCTCTGAAGATTATGGCGTGAAGAAAAAGAAAAAAGAGAAAGCCGCCAGCTGATCCCTCAGGCCGGGTTGTCGATGTCAACGAAACGAACATCCAGACTGAATTCGTCAGCCAGCCAGTTCCCGACCGCCTGCACGCCGTAGCGCTCGGTCGCATGGTGGCCGGCAGCAAAAAAATGCAGCCCATGTTCCCGCGCCGTGTGCACGGTCTGTTCCGACACCTCCCCGGTGACGTAGGCATCCACACCCGCTGCGATCGCCTGATCGATGTATCCCTGCGCTCCGCCGGTGCACCAGGCCAGCGTGCTGATCTGCGCTGCTCTTCCGGGAACATGCAAGGGTTCCCGGCCAAGACGCGCTGCCAGATGGGCAGCCATCGCTGCCCCACTCATCGGCGCACAGGTGCCGACCTGACCAATACTGTCGGCCAATTCAGCCTGCGCCTGCAGACCACCGGTCACCTGCCAGTCAAGCTCCCGTGCCAGCGTAGCGTTATTGCCCAGTTCAGGATGGGCATCCAGCGGCAGGTGATAGGCAAACAGGCTGAGGTCGTGGGCCAGTGCCGTTGCCACCCGGCGTCGCCGCATCCCGGTCAGCACCGCAGGCTCACCCTTCCAGAACCATCCGTGGTGCACGAGGACGGCATCCGCCTGCAGGGCAATCGCCGCCTCCAGCAGGGCCTGGCAGGCCGTGACTCCCGTCACCAGCGTCTTCACCTCCGCACGACCTTCGACCTGCAGGCCATTCGGGCAGTAGTCCTGGAACGCGGCCGGCCGCAGCAACTCGTTCAGCGCCGATTCAAGTTGATCACGTGTAATGGTCATGGCATCCCCCTGAAGATGCATCATTCTAACAACCCGGGAGATCGAGCCGCGGGTGCCGGGGAACCACCCGCATCCCTATAATGTCGAACGCAGCGTTCGGATTGGCACGGCTTTTCGGTGGGAGGATTGGCAAGTCATGTGGAAGGGCACCCAGAAATTCGCATGGCCGGTGGTCGCCGGACTGCTGGCAGCGGCCTTGTACCTGCAACAGGCACCTCGCGCTCCGCAGTCGGATCCACCGGTACGCCTGTTCCCGGAGACCAATGCAGCCCTGCCCAAGCAGAGCGGACCGGTTTCCTATGCCGACGGCACTGAGCTGGCAGCGCCGGCTGTTGTAAATATCTACACCACCCGACTGGTGCGACAGCGGGTCCACCCCTTGCTGCGAGATCCGTTTTTCCGCCAATTCTTCGGCTATCAGGAAATGCCCAGCCAACAGCGCATGGACAACAGCCTCGGCAGCGGCGTGATTGCCAGCAGAGACGGCCTGATCCTGACCAATCACCATGTTATTCACGGCGCCGATGAGATTCGTGTGGCGCTTCGCGACGGCCGCGAAGCCCATGCGCAGGTGGTCGGCTCCGATCCGGAAACCGATATTGCTGTCCTGAAGGTCGACCTGACCGATCTGCCAACCATACAGATGCGAGATTCCGACCAGTTGCGGGTAGGCGACGTGGTGCTTGCCATTGGCAACCCGTTTGGCGTGGGCCAGACCGTCACCATGGGAATCGTCAGCGCCACCGGGCGTAAGCATCTGGGCATCAATGCATTTGAAAACTTCATCCAGACGGACGCAGCGATCAATCCGGGCAACTCCGGTGGGGCGTTGGTGGATGCCCGGGGCCGCCTGATCGGCATCAATACAGCCATTTTTTCCAAATCCGGGGGATCCATGGGGATCGGTTTCGCGATCCCGACCAACCTGGCCCGTGAGGTCATGGAGCAACTGGTAACGCACGGAAGGGTCATCCGTGGCTGGCTGGGCATCGAAATTCAGGAACTGACCAAGGGGCTGGCGGAGTCCTTTGGGCTGAGTCACACCAACGGCATCCTGATTGCAGGCGTATTCCGCAATGGCCCCGCCCACCTTGCCGGGATCAAGCCTGGAGACCTGATTCTTTCCATCGACGGGAAGGCCATTGCCAACGGCGCCGAGGCGATGGACCTGATTGCGCGCGTGGTGCCCGGGAAAAAAGTACGCCTGGATATCCTGCGCGACGGGCAGCCACTGCGACTGTCGGCCGAGGTGGGCACCCGGGAAGCGAACCGCGGGCAAACCAGGCGCTGATCCCTGAGGGGCGGATCAGCCGGCGAGAATCGCGCGCAGGCGCTCCAGCAGGATATTGTTCTCCTCTGGCGTACCCACGGTCAGCCGCAGGCACCCGGCCAGTGCCGGGTGTGCACCATCCAGGCACTTCACGAGCACGCCCTGTTCACGCAGGCGGTCAAAAACCGCGCGGGCTGCATGGTCACGCAGCCGGATCAGCAGGAAGTTCGCCTCACTCGGCCAGCGTGTCACTGGCAAGGCCGCCAGTTCGCTGGCCAGCCGCTCGCGCTCGGCACGGATGCGCCGGGTCTGCTCAGCCAGCACCTCGCCGTGCGCCAGCGCAAAAGTCGCAGCCGCCTGGTGCAACACCCCGATATTGTATGGCAGCCGCACCTTTTCAAACTGCCCCACCCAGGCCTGTGCACCCACCAGATAACCGATCCGCAGACCGGCCAGCCCCAGCTTGGAAAGCGTGCGCATGACCAGCACGTTGTCGAACTGTTCCAGCATGTCCAGCTGGGCGCCATCTGTGAACGCCGTATAGGCCTCATCCACCACGACCAGCCCCGGTGCCGCCTTGGCGATCTGCTCAATGTCCGAACGTGCGAAACGGTTTCCGGTCGGGTTGTTCGGGACTGCCAGGAACACGAGCGCCGGCTGACTTTCCCGAATCGCCGCCAGCATGGCGTCCAAATCGAGCCCAAAGTCCGCCTCGCGCAGGGGCACGCCGCGGTACTGCATGCCGGTAAAAGTGGCAATCATGCGGTACATCACGAAGGACGGCTCCGGTGCGAGAATGGTGCGCCCGGGCCCGCCGACTGCCAGCGCCAGCATCTGGATAATCTCATCGGAGCCGTTGCCGAGCAGCATGCCACAGGACCCGCTGATCCCGTCATGAGCCACCAGTTGTGCACGCAACGCACGAGCAGCCGGGTCCGGATACCGGTTTACATCGAGACTCTGCAACTGCTCGGACCAGGCCTCACGCAATGCCTCGGGCCAGACCCACGGGTTTTCCATCGCGTCCAACTTGATCAACCCGGAGGCGTCAGGCACCGGGTAGGCTGACAGCGCCTGAATCTCAGGCCGCACCCACTGCGCAACCCGTTCATCACCGAACACTGCGGGTCAACCTTTGCTGATGCGGCAGGCGGCGGAACGGGCGTGGGCTTCCAGGCCCTCGCCCCGCGCCAGGGTTTCCGCGTCACGCGCCAGTGCATCCACCGCGACAGGCTCCAGCCCGATCAAGGAACTGCGCTTCTGAAAGTCGTACACGCCCAGCGGCGAAAAGAACCGTGCGGTGCCCGCAGTGGGTAACACATGATTCGGGCCAGCACAGTAATCGCCCATCGCCTCGGCTGCATGGCGGCCCAGAAAGATGGCGCCGGCATGCCGGATCGCCGGCAACAGCGCGTGCGGGTCCTCGACGGATAATTCCAGGTGCTCCGGCGCGATCCGATTGACCAGCGCAACTGCGGCATCAAGGTCTGCCACCCGGATCAGCACACCCCGCTCCGATAAAGACTGCCGAATGATGTCCGCACGGTTCATTTCGGGCAGGCAGCGCTCGATTTCCGCATGCACGGCATCGAGGTATTCCGCATCCGGAGAGACGAGGATGGACTGGGCATTCTCGTCATGCTCAGCCTGCGAAAACAGGTCCATGACCACCCAGTGCGGGTCGGTTTTACCGTCACACACCACGAGTATTTCCGAGGGCCCGGCAATCATGTCGATCGCCACGCGCCCAAAAACCATGCGCTTGGCAGTCGCCACGTAAATATTCCCCGGCCCGACGATCTTGTCGACCGATCGCAGGGATTCCGTTCCGAAAGCCAATGCCGCAACCGCCTGTGCCCCGCCGATCTGCAGAAACCGGTCCACGCCCGCAATGGCCGCCGCCGCCAGCACGGAATCATTGGTCTGTCCGCCCGGCGAAGGGGCGACCAGCACGACCTCTGGCACGCCAGCAACGCGCGCCGGCAACACGTTCATCAGCACGGAAGACGGATACGCAGCCTTGCCACCGGGCACATAAACACCAACCCGGTCCAGCGGACGCACCTGCTGGCCGAGGAGGTGCCCTTCTGCATCCCGATACTGCCAACTCTCCTGAACCTGCCGGCCATGGTAGTCCTGGATGCGCCCGGCAGCGCGCTCCAACGCAGCACGCATGTCCGCGGGAATCCTTGCCAGTGCGGCCTCCTGCGCGGCGCGGCTTACTTCCAGCGCGCCGGAGTCGGCCGGCTGCCAGCGATCGAAGCGGGCGGTATATTCCAGTAGCGCTGCGTCTCCACGCGCGCGCACGGCATGAATAATCTCCGCAACCGTCGCTTCCACCTGGGGGTTCTGCTCATCGTTCCAGGCCAGCAACGCATCAAGAGACTGCGAAAAACCGGGGCTTTCCGCATCCAGCCTGCGGATGGTGTTTACATCAGGCATGCACTGCCTCCTGTGCCGTTTCAACGGCAGACTCCAGTGCATCCGTGAGTGCCTGCACCTCTCCCCGCCGCGATTTCATGCTCGACTTGTTGACCACCAGCCGGGTACTTACGTTCATGATCAGTTCCAGCGGCTCCAGTCCGTTGGCCTGCAGGGTCCGGCCGGTATCCACAAGATCGACGATCCGATCGGCCAGGCCGACCAGCGGCGCCAGTTCCATGGACCCATACAACTTGATCAGGTCCACCTGCTGGCGACGCCGTGCATAAAACTGGCGGGTGATGTTCACGAATTTCGTGGCTACGCGCATCCGTCCGGCCTGCACCTCGTGCCCGACCGGTCCGGCCGTCATCAGACGGCAACGTGCGATCTCCAGGTCGAGCGGCTCGTAGAGGTTGCCGCTGCCATGTTCGGTCAACACATCCAGCCCGACGAAACCAAGATCGGCGCCGCCATTCTCCACGTAGGTAGGCACATCCGTGGCACGCACGACGACCAGCCGCAGATGTGGATGGTTGGTCTCAAAAATCAGCTTGCGGCTTTCGGCCACCGATTCACGGGCCTGCACACCGGCACGCTCC
This sequence comes from Pseudomonadales bacterium, assembly GCA_041637915.1. Lineage (GTDB taxonomy): Bacteria > Pseudomonadota > Gammaproteobacteria > Pseudomonadales > JBFGWM01 > JBFJWR01. The sequence continues at coordinate 6,391 of JBFKXW010000144.1, forward strand.
AGTAACGGCAGTGATTCCTCGAGAATGCGCCCCTTGGAGAGCGCGAGCGTGATGGGCTGCGCAGCCATTGCGAAGTACCCGCTGTCATTCGGACCGCCAATTGTACGGGAGCGCGGATGCTTTTTGCAGGCAGCTTGCACTTCCGTAATCCGGCCCCGCAGGAAGCCGGGTGTGAGCCGGCAGGTGGAACGGGCTTTGGGACCGATAATCCGGTCGGTCAGCCGGGTACGCGACGAATCTTGCCACCCAGCAACTGGATCTTCTCTTCGATGCACTCATATCCGCGATCGACGTGATAGATCCGATCCACCACCGTGTCCCCCTCGGCGACCAGGCCGGCAATGACCAAACTGGCCGAGGCACGCAGATCAGTCGCCATGACCGGCGCGCCCTTCAACCGCTCGACCCCTTCGATGATCGCCGTGTGCCCCTCCAGGTGAATATTGGCGCCCATGCGGATCATCTCCAGCACATGCATGAAGCGGTTTTCGAACACGGTCTCGGTGATCGTGCC
>JBFKXW010000145.1:0-6883 GCA_041637915.1 Pseudomonadales bacterium
AGCACTTCGAGGCACATGAGGCACGCGTCTGCATCCAGCAGGGGCGTGTGCTGGAGGATCCCCATCGCCCGCGCGGATACACTGAGGAACAATACCTGCGCAGTGGCGAAGAGATGGCCGCACTCTGGTCGGATGTTCCGGAGGCGCTGGAAAACACGGTCGAAATCGCGCGGCGCTGCCACTTCGAGCTGGAGCTGGGGAACACCTCCTTACCCCGGTTTCCGATCCCCGGTGAACTCACAGAGGAAGAATACCTTCGGCAAAGTTCGCGCGAAGGTCTCATTGAGCGGCTGGAGGACATGTCGCTGGATGAGGCCGGGCAGGCCGAGTATTTCGAGCGACTCGACTTCGAACTGGAAGTCATCACCTCAATGAACTTCTCCGGCTACTTCCTGATCGTCAGTGATTTTATTCAGTGGGCCAAGAAACAGGACATTCCGGTCGGCCCGGGCCGTGGTTCCGGCGCCGGCTCCATTGTGGCCTGGGCGCTGAAAATCACCGACCTGGATCCGATCGCGTACGACCTGCTGTTTGAGCGGTTCCTGAATCCTGAGCGGGTCTCGATGCCTGACTTCGACGTGGATTTCTGCATGGATGGCCGTGACCGGGTGATCCAGTACGTGACCGAACTGTATGGCCGTGAATGTGTTTCGCAGATCATCACCTTCGGCACCATGGCAGCGAAAGCGGTGGTGCGTGACGTGGCCCGCGTACAGAGCAAGCCGCGTGGTCTGGCCGATCGCATGGCCAAGGCCATTCCCTTTGCGGTGGACATGACACTGGAAGCTGCGTACGAGCAGGAAGAAACGCTGCGCGATATGCTGGAGGACAACGACGCGCGGGAAATCTGGGACATGGCCCTGAAGCTGGAGGGGCTGACCCGCAACGTCGGCAAGCATGCCGGCGGCGTGGTCATCGCGCCTTCTGCGTTGACCGATTTCGTGCCGCTCTACACGGACGGTTCGGCCGGTGTGGTGTCCCAGTTCGACAAGGATGACGTGGAGAAGGTCGGGCTGGTGAAGTTCGACTTCCTGGGGCTGCGCACGCTGACCATCATCGACTGGGCGGTCAAGGCGGTGAACGAACACCTTGCAGAGGAAGGTGCCGGAGAACCGATCGATATCGCCCACATCCCGCTGGACGACGACACCGTGTTCGACATCCTGAAAGGCGCGCAGACCACGGCCATCTTCCAGCTCGAATCGGACGGCATGAAGCGGTTGATCAAGGATCTGCAGCCCAGTTGCTTTGAAGATATCGTGGCGTTGGTGGCTCTGTTCCGGCCCGGCCCGTTGGAAACCGGTATGGCGGATGACTTCATCCAGCGCAAGCATGGGCGCCAGAAAGTGGTGTACCCGCACCCGGAATTGGAGCCTGTGCTGACGAATACCTATGGCACCATCCTGTACCAGGAACAGGTCATGCAGATTGCTCAGGTACTCGCCGAGTATTCGCTCGGCGAGGCCGACATGCTGCGCCGTGCCATGGGCAAGAAGAAGAAAGAGATCATGGACCAGCAGCGCGGTATCTTCACGGAACGTGCGGTGAAGCATGGGGTCCAGCAAAGCACCGCTGTGCATATCTTTGATCAGATGCAGGAGTTTGCGAAGTACTGTTTCAATAAGTCGCACTCTGCCGCCTACGCGTTGGTGAGCTATCAGACAGCGTGGTTGAAGAGGCATTACCCGTCGCATTACATGGCCGCGGTGCTCACCGCGGATATGCACAACAAGGACAAGCTCGTCACCCTGATCGACGAATGCCGGCGCATGGAAATCAAGGTGGTCCCGCCCAACGTCAATACCAGCAATTATCGCTTTGTGGCCGGTCCGGCCGGCGAGATCATTTACGGTCTGGGCGCGATCATGGATGTCGGCGAAGCGCCGGCACAGGCTATCGTCAGCGAACGCAAGGCCAATGGCCTGTTCCGTAATCTGGATGACTTCGTCAGCCGGGTGGATCCACAGCGGGCGAACAAGCGGGTACTGGAGGCGCTGGCCTGCTCCGGTGCACTGGACGGTTTGGGTCCGCACCGCGCGGAGATTCTCGCCTCGCTGCCCGATGCAGTCCGTGCGGCAGAACATCAGGCGCGCAATCGCGCGGCCGGCATGGGTGATTTGTTTGGCGCGCTGCCTGCATCCGGCAGTGAGGACATGCGGCCGGGGCAGGCACAGCGTGTGCGGCCCTGGCCGCAGCGTGAGGAGCTGGCCCGGGAGAAGAAGAGCCTGGGCCTGTTTCTAACCGGTCACCCCATCGAACATTACGAGTCGGAACTGGCCCGGTTCATCACGCTGCGAATTGCCGATGTGCGCCCCGGCAAGGACGCGCAGACGATTGGCGGGGTGATCACGGCGGCGCGGGTGCGCCGCAACAAGCGGGGTGAGCGCTGGGCAGCCCTGCGGCTGGAGGATCGGAGTGGTCGCATCGAAGCCACCCTGTTTGCAAAGGAATATGCGCAGTTCGAGTCCTGCATTGGTGAGGATCGCCTGGTGGTCGTGACGGGAGAGGTGGTGCCGGATGAATACACTGAAAAGAGCCTGCGCGTTTCGCGCATGCTGACGCTGAGCGAGGCGCGTCAGACCTACGCCAAGCGGCTGCGGCTGCAATTGGACCGCGCCACAGTGGCTGGTGCGGAGACTTCGCCGGCGGAGCGCCTGCGGGGCGTCTTGACGCGGCATAGCACCGGTACGATCCCGTTGGTGCTGGATTATCGCAACCCGGTGGCGCGGGCTGAACTGGCGCTGGACGCCGACTGGAGCATGCTCCCCACCGATGAATTGATTGAGGACCTGCGCGAGCAGTTCGGGAACGAGGAAGTGGAACTGGACTACGCTTGACGGGCCCGTCCACAAAGCGCAAGAGCAGAATTGACGAGGAAAAGACTGGTATGGCGATGAATGGCACCTATCTGGAGTTCGAGCAGCCGATCGCGGAACTGGAAGCCAAGATCGAAGAACTCCGGCTCGTCAGTTCCGATTCACAGGTCAACATCACCGAAGAGATTGGCAAACTGCGTGAAAAGAGTCTCGCGCTGACCAGCGAGATTTTCTCCACGCTGAGCGCCTGGCAGATTGCCCAGATTGCACGTCACCCACGGCGACCGTATGCGCTCGACTACATCCCGCGCATTTTTGAAGACTTCGACGAATTGCATGGCGACCGGGTCTTCGGCGACGACAAGTCCATCATCGGTGGCACTGCCTGGCTGGAAGACACGCCGGTCATGGTAATCGCACACCAGAAGGGCCGTGAGTTGCAGGAGAAGATGCACCGCAATTTCGGTATGCCGCGCCCGGAGGGCTATCGCAAGGCCCGCCGTTTGATGCTGATGGCCGAGCGCTTGCGCCTGCCGGTCCTCACCTTTATCGATACGCCGGGCGCCTATCCGGGCATCGATGCCGAGGAACGTGGTCAGAGTGAAGCCATCGCCGCAAACCTGCTGTTGTTGTCTGCCCTGAAGACCCCGGTGCTGTCGGTCGTAATTGGCGAGGGCGGGTCGGGTGGCGCGCTGGGTATCGGTGTGTGTGATCATCTGGTCATGCTTCAGTACGCCACCTACTCCGTGATCTCACCGGAGGGCTGCGCATCCATCCTCTGGAAGGATGCTGCGCACGCCGAGGAGGCTGCAGAAGCGATGGGTATTACCGCGCAGCGGCTGCGCAAGCTCGGCCTTGTGGACCAGGTGCTGGAGGAGCCTCTGGGTGGCGCCCATCGGGATCCGGTACAGATGGCCCGGGCGTTGAAGTCCTGTCTGCTCGCCAATCTGGAACGTCTTCGCGAGATGCCCCTGAATGATCTGCTGGCACGACGTGACCAGCGCCTGATGGGCTTTGGTGCGTCTACGAACAGCGACTGACGTGTCCTTTGGTGAACAGGCTTTGCTGGCGGCCCTGCAGGCCCCAGCGGAGCACAACTACTGCGTCGCGTTCAGTGGCGGACGGGACTCCGCCGCATTACTCCATGCTGCCGTGCTGTTGCGCGAACAGGGCCTGCTGCATTCCCTGCGTGCGCTGCATGTCGATCATGGACTGCATGCGGAGGCGGAGGCGTGGGCGGCCCACTGTGCGCAGTTCTGTGCCGCCCGGGATGTGCCGCTGCGGGTGGTACGTGCGCAGGTGACCGCATCCGGTGCTGGTCTGGAAGCGGATGCCCGCCGGGCCCGGTACCGCCTTTTCGAGGCTGAACTGGCCGACGGTGCCGTGCTGTTGCAGGCGCACCACGCGGATGACCAGGCAGAGACCTTTCTGTTGCGGGCCCTGCGCGGTGCCGGGGTGCGCGGTCTGCGTGGTATGCCACAGCGCAGGGTGCTTGGCGCGGGCTGGCTGGAACGGCCGCTGCTGGGTGTCACGCGGGCCCGGATCACGGAATGGGCCGAGGCGCAGTCACTGCAGTGGGTGGAGGATCCCGGCAACGGGCAGAGCGATCAGGATCGCAATTTCCTGCGCAATGACGTGCTTCCCCTGTTGCGCCAGCGCTGGCCGGCAACCACAGACAGTTTCGGTCAGGCTGCAGGCCACTGTGAGGATGCCGAGCACATCGTCCGCATGGCCGCGGAGAGGGCGCTCGATGGTGCCCGCTCCGGATCGGGTGGGCTGCACCTGAGGATGTTTCGACAGATTGAGCCGGTGCTTCAGAAAGAGGTATTGCGCAGTTGGGCAGCAGCGCTTGGTCTGCCGGCGCCCGGTCAGCAGGCATTGCGAAGGATGATCGACGAGGTGGCTGCGGCGCGCGAGGATGCGGTGCCGCTGGTGGTGTGGGGTGGCGCTGAAGTCCGGCGTTTCGCAGAGACCCTTTACGCTGCGTCACCGTTGCCGCCCCCGCCGGCCCCTCGTGTCTGGGACGGCGCGCAGCGGATCAACCTGGGACGTGGTTGCGGCGCGCTGCGCATCGAGCCGGTGACACAGGGCGGGCTGCGACCGGACTGTTTGGTGCCTGGACAAACAGAGATCCGGTTTCGGGTGGGCGGGGAGCGTTGCCATCCACTCGGACGGTCTGGCAGTCACCCCCTGAAGCAGTTGTTGCAGGAGCTCCGGGTTGCGCCCTGGCTCCGGGACCGCGTGCCGCTGCTGGTACAGGAAGGCCGGATCGTGTCCGCTGCCGGGCTGTTTCTGGCGCAGGGGTGTCAAGCCGAGGGTGGTGCGCCCGGCCTGCGGGTGGTCTGGGAACCGGACCCGGTCATCGCGGCGCCGTTGGAACACGCCCGATGGATGAAGGGGCCGTCATCTGATTGAGCGGTGGCGGGCGATCTGCTAGTGTTGTCGCCCGACTTTCCGGGACGCCATTCCGGCCTCCCGCAGACCCCCCGGAGACGTTGTAGGTAACCCATGGCACGCTTCATATTTGTTACCGGTGGGGTGGTGTCCAGCCTGGGCAAGGGCATCACGTCGGCGTCTCTGGCCGCGATTCTGGAAGCACGCAACCTCAGCGTGACGCTGCTGAAACTCGACCCGTACATCAACGTCGATCCCGGCACCATGAGTCCGTTCCAGCACGGCGAGGTGTTCGTAACGGAAGACGGCGCTGAAACCGACCTCGATCTGGGCCATTACGAGCGCTTTGTGCGCACGACCATGTCCCGAGCGAACAATTTCACCACCGGCCGGGTCTATGAATCCGTGTTGCGCAAGGAGCGTCGGGGGGATTACCTGGGTGGCACCGTACAGGTCATTCCGCACATCACGGATGAGATCAAGCGGCGGATCGTCAAGGGTGCCGGAGACAGTGACGTTGCACTGGTGGAAATCGGCGGCACCGTGGGCGATATCGAGTCGCAGCCCTTTCTCGAAGCGATCCGGCAGATGCGCCTGGAACTGGGCCAGCATCGCGCGCTGATCATGCATCTGGTGCTGGTGCCGTATATCGCGACAGCGGGAGAGACCAAGACCAAGCCCACCCAGCACTCGGTCAAGGAGCTGCGTTCCATTGGTTTGCAGCCGGACATTCTGGTGTGCCGCTCAGATCACACCATCGCCGCGTCGGCGCGCCGCAAGATCGCACTGTTCACCAACGTGGAAGAGCGCGCGGTGATTGGTCTGGAAGACACCGATACGATCTATCGCATTCCGTCCATGCTGCATGCCCAGGGCCTGGATGACATCGTGGTCGAGAAGTTCGGCCTGCAGTGTTCCAAGGCAGACCTCAGTGAATGGGCCCGTGTGGTCGATGCCAAGCTGCATCCGGAGCACGAAGTCACCATTGCCATGGTCGGCAAGTACATGGAATTGCTCGATGCCTACAAGTCCCTGAACGAGGCCTTGGTGCATGCGGGCATGCAGAACCGCGCCAAGGTGAAGGTGCGCTACGTCGATTCCGAGGAGATCGAGAACGACGGGTCTGCGGTGCTTCGCGACGTCAATGCCATTCTGGTACCGGGTGGGTTCGGTCAGCGCGGCATTGAAGGAAAAATCGAAGCAGCCCGCTATGCGCGGGAACAGAAAGTACCCTACCTGGGAATCTGCCTGGGCATGCAGGTGGCGGTCATCGATTTCGCGCGCCACGTGGCGGGACTGGACGGGGCCCACAGCACGGAATTCAATCAGCAGACCCCGCACCCGGTGGTGGGGCTGATCACGGAGTGGCGCGATGCCACCGGCAACGTCGAAACCCGCGATGAGTCCTCTGATCTCGGGGGCACCATGCGGCTCGGTGGGCAGACCTGTCACCTGACCGAAGGGTCCCTGTCGGCGCAGTGCTACGGCAAGAGCGAGATCGTGGAGCGCCACCGCCATCGCTACGAGGTCAATAACAAGTACGTCGACCGGTTGGTGAAGTCCGGACTCGCCATCGCCGGACGCTCGGAGGATGGCGAGTTGGTCGAGGTGATCGAGAATCCTGCGCACCCCTGGTTTGTGGCCTGTCAGTTCCACCCGGAGTTCACTTCCAC